>JASDVE010000334.1:0-4489 GCA_041891195.1 Myxococcota bacterium
TCGCTTTCCTTAGCTGCGAACAGGTTGGCAAGGGCTTGTTGACCGGCGCATAGGATGTTTAGAGAAAAGCATTTTCCGGCTCGGATGAACTTGAGGGTATTCGCGGTTTCAGACGCACTCACCATGACGAGCGGAGGCTTCAGTGAAACGCTCACAAAGTCGGAAACCGTCATGCCATGGACCTGGTCACCGTCTCTCGATGTCACGATTGATACGCCAGTGGCGCGACAGCCGAGGCTTGCCTTGAATTCATCGGGGTTCACTGCCAACGGGATCTTCCTCTACACAAGTACAACGGAGCCCGTAACACGTGCCCCAGATCAACGCTCCAACACCAGCACACGTCGCGTGCGATCACTAATCCTCGAGCAGCTCCTTGGGAATCTTTAGGGCATCCACCTTGCGGGCAAAGCGCTTCTTCTTGTCCGCCTCATCGGGGAGCCAGTAGATGTTGACCGGTGCCTTGAGCGGAATCTCGGTGAGCTTCACAGGCTTTGAATTGATGGTCGCCGTGGTTCGCTTGAGTACCGAGCCCTCAAACTTCACGTCGTAGACAACCTTCTTGCCCCTCTCTTTGACGGTCATCGTGCCCGCCTCGGTGTCGAAGGCCAAAAGACGTGCGTCGCGAGCCAGCTTGACCTTGCTCTTCGACTTGGCTTCTGCCGTCCCGATGCCAAACGCAAACACCAGCGCCATGGCGGCGACAACAATACGCCCCATCGAGCGTCCCGTGGTTTTCTGCATTCTAAAACTCCTCCATTAGATCTCGATCGTCGATCAAGTGATCGTCTGATTAGATTGTATTCGGTTGCCCGTCGTGGCTTGCGGCCGGCGTTCGAACCCCCACCGTTAACCGACAAATTCGAGGGCCAACACTAACGGTTTTTGACCGCTCTCGTCAGCAAGACCGCTCGATTCATAACCACACCCTTGGCATTTCATAGATAGGTGCAAAACGGGCCTGAAAGCCGATCACGCTTCCGACGAAGCCAGGCGCGGACTTATTCACCTGTCCTCGACTCGCTCGCAGCCGGCAGCCAGACGAGCACGAGGTCCATCACATTGGTCCCCGTAGGGCCAGTCACAAAGAGGCCACCTTCGGCTTCGAAAAACGAATGCGAGTCATTTCGACCGAGGGCAGCGCCCGCATCCGCGCCTTGAGTCTTCCCCCGCGCAACGGTGCTCGCATCGGCCCAACCGCCAGCGGCAGGCGTTGGGCCATCGGTTCCGTCAGTTCCAGCCGCGAGCAATACGGCCTCACTCCGAGGCGTGTCGGCTAACGCCACCGCAGCGGCGAGCGCCAGTTCTTGATTCCGCCCTCCTATGCCATCTCCCTTTAAGCGCACAACAGACTCCCCCCCCGCAACAAAGCAAACAGGCCTGTCGTTTTCCACGCATTGGGCAAGCGCAGCGAGGCGCACCCCGACGTCCCGTGCTTCACCGCGAAGACATTCCCCGAGCGCAAGCGCTTGTGCGCCGAGCGACGTCGCCTCTCGAAGCGCGGCTTCGCGCGCTACCGCGTTGCTTGCAACGATCTCATGCTCGACGCGCGCAAAACGCGCATCACCGGGCTTGGGGGTCTCGGGTTCGAGACCTTCGCTCCCTCTTCGCAAGTGAGTCATGACGGACGCGGGTACGAGAGTCGAAAGTCCGTACTCGGCAAGAACCTCGAGTGCGTCTTGATAACGCGACGGATCCGGCGCACACGGCCCGGACCCAATCACATCGATCGCATCGCCGGGAACGTCCGACACCGCGAGCACAGCAACGCGACCGGCGCCGGTCGAAGCTGCAACGCGCCCGCCCGAAACTTGCGAAACGTGTTTGCGCACGGCATTGAGTTCGCCGATGTCGGCCCCGCATCCGAGGAGCAGCTCGTTGGTTCGCGCCAGGTCGTCGAGCTCGACGCCATCGGGTGGCAAGGAGATCAACGACGACGCCCCTCCCGACAACAGAACGAGCAGAACTTCATCTTCGCGGGCATCTGCCGCGCGCTCGAGCACCCGTCGTCCCGCATCGGCGCATCGTTCGTCGGGTACGGGGTGGCTGGTTTCCAAAACCTCAAAATCAAAAAGCACATGGCCTTTGGCGTGACCGTCTTTGGTCACAACCAAACCCGTCCGAATCCGCTCCGGCACAAGCGAGCTGATCGCCTGTGCCATAGGCGCCGCGGCCTTCCCGATCGCGATTACGACGAGCTGGGTGCCAGGACTACACGCTGCTCCGGCAACATGAAGCACGCCCTGCTCGACTCGGACGTTCTTCGCGACGGCTGCCCGTGCGTCAACGGCTGCGAGCGCTGCCCGGAAGACGCGTTCAAGCTTCGCGCGCGAGTCTCCTGGAGCCCGGTTCGACACGCGCCTTAATCGACTTTTGGAGCGGCTGGGTCGGTCGCAGTGTCGCCGACCAGTTCCGCTACCGGGGCGTCCGATTCTAACAACATTTCTTGGATCGCTTCGGGCTCTACCGCGTCATTCTCACGCGGTCGCAGGCGGATCTCGATGCGACGATTCTGTCCGCGCCCTTCCGCGTCCTTGTTGGACGAAACCGGCGCGAACTCGGCACGCGAAATCGCCTGAAGCCGTTCGCCATCGATCCCGGCACGCTCAAACAAACGTACGACGCTCGAAGCCCGAGCACCTGCGAGTTCCCAGTTGGACGGGTAGCGCTTCGTCAGGGGCCCCTTGATCGGGATGCTATCCGTATGTCCTTCGACATCGATCACGTGATCAAGCTTCGCAATGTTTTTCGCGACTTTGGTCAAGACAGCAGCCCCCCCCTTGTCAAGCCTTGCCGACCCGGATGCAAACAAGATCTCGTCAGAGACCGCGAGCCGTAGGCCGGTGCGAAGTTGCTCGATTTCGACCTCGCCCTGCTGCACTTCTCGTTCGAGGTCTTGAACCAAGCCTTGGTACGAAGCCGTAAGATCCTGCGCGCCCTTTTCGGCTTCGCTCAGGGCCAGACTCGTACTTTCAAGCTCTACGCTGAGCGCTCCTTCGCGTTCGCGCAAAACCGCGACGTCCTTTTCCAGTCCGGCTCGTAGCTTGACGAGCCCTTCTCTTTCGAGCCGAAGGTCTTCGAGTTCGTCGTAAAGCTGGACGCGTTCTGCTTCAAGCGAAGCGGCGGACACTTCAAGCTTGCCCGCACGTTCGACTGCTACAGCTTTGGCGCGCGCAAGCGTGTCGCGCTCCGCGACCACTTCGTTGTGCGTCGAAGACGTCACGCACGCGACGGACAACAGGGGCACTAGCAACGCAGTGACAGTGAGCTTGAGAGTTTGATGAGTCAAGATCGGGGCAAGCCTCCGGTTATTGGATGGGGCGTCCGCTGGATGTCAAAAACCCTGCAGTGCATCAGGCTTGAGCAAGCGTGCGGCTAAGCGCCTCGTCGATCGTCCTGACAAACTGAAGATCCAAGCCCTGGAGCAATTCGCTTGGAATTTCCGCGACATCTTTACGGTTTTTCTCCGGAAGCACCACACACTCGATCCCCGCACGCTTGGCGGCCAACACTTTTTCTTTGATCCCGCCCACCGGCAAGACCTTGCCTCGCAACGTGATCTCTCCCGTCATGGCGAATTTTGGCCGCACTACGCGCCCGGTATAAAGGGACGCCAACGACGTCACCATGCCGACACCTGCCGAGGGGCCATCTTTCGGTACCGCGCCGGACGGCACGTGGAGATGAATGTCACTCGACTCGAACCGTTCAGCCGCAATCTCTAAATTGTCCGAATGACTGCGCAGCCAAGACCGTGCCGCTTCGACAGATTCCTTCATGACGTCGCCAAGGGAACCTGTGAGCTTCAGCTCGCCGCTGCCGGGCATCTGAGTCGACTCGATAAAAAGGATGTCGCCACCCGCCGGGGTCCACGCAAGGCCAACCGCGACGCCCGGTTGCGAGCCCTGCTCCACGAGATCGGGTTCGTGTTTCACCGGCCCCAGCAGATCGAATAGCTGATCGGGCATCACCTTCACCGGCCCGGAAATCTCCCCCTCCGCAACCTGGCGCGCAATCTTCCTGCACACCGAACCCACTTCACGCTCGAGGTTCCGAACACCTGCCTCGCGGGTATATCGCTCGCAAAGCACGCGAAGCGTTTCATCCGGCAATTGGAATTCGATTTTATCGATGCCGTTCTGTTCGATCTGGCGCGGGACCAAGAAGCGCTTCGCAATCTCGACCTTCTCTTCGAGCGTGTAGCCCGGGAGTTCAATCACTTCCATGCGGTCGCGCAATGCCGGCGGGATCGGGTCTATCATGTTGGCCGTGGCGATGAACAACACACTAGAGAGATCGAAAGGAACTTCGAGATAGTGATCGCTGAACTCGCTGTTCTGCTCCGGGTCGAGCACTTCGAGCAGCGCCGATGAAGGATCACCCCGGGTGTCTGCGCCGACTTTGTCGATCTCGTCGAGCACGAAGACAGGGTTCCGGGTCTTGGCCTTCCGCAGGCTCTGAATAAAGCGTCCCGGGAGAGCCCCTACGT
>JASDVE010000334.1:4499-11422 GCA_041891195.1 Myxococcota bacterium
CGTACGTGCGACGATGACCGCGCACTTCCGCTTCGTCGCGCACGCCACCAAGCGAGATGCGTCCGAATTCGCGACCGAGAGCACGCGCAATGGAGCGGCCAAGCGAAGTCTTCCCGGTGCCGGGAGGCCCGACAAAGCACAGGATCGGCCCCTTCAAGTCCTTCTTCAGGCTCAGGACTGCAATGTATTCAACGATGCGATCTTTGACCTTTTCGAGGCCATAGTGATCTTCGTCGAGAAGCGCGCGAGCTGCCCGAACGTCGAGTCGGTCTTCCGATTGATGCTGCCACGGCAGATCGGTCATCCATTCGAGATAGGTCCGAATAACGCCGTGCTCGGCGGCCGCAGGCGGTGATTGCTCCAAGCGCTGAAGTTCGCGTATCGCCTGCTTGTGTGCTTCTTCCGGCATCTTCGCCGCTTCGATCCGTTCGCGCATGCGGTCGGCTTCGGCCTGATCGTCTTCCACTTCGCCGAGTTCGCGGCGAATCGCTTCCAGTTGCTGGCGCAGCATGTAGTCGCGTTGGCTGCGCCCCATTTCGGTCTGCACCTTGTCGCGAATTTCGGTCTCGATTTCCATCGCGTCGCGCTGACGCATGAGTTCCGCGAGCACGTCCTTGAGACGATCTTCGATGCTGGTGCTCTCAAGAACTTGCTGCTTACCCGCGATGTCAAGGTCGAGGTTCGACGTCACGAGGTCTGCAAGCCGCGACGGGTCATCGAGGCTTGCAGCGAGCATGTGAAGCTCGTCCGACAAGCGAGGGCTCTCGCTCACCAGCGACGCAAACTGCTGACTCACATTTCGAACCTGTGCTGCAGTTTCGACGGAGTCGCAGTCCCCCACGTCGTGGAGCACGCGCACGTTGCCTCGGAGAAAGTCCTCGTCCGGAAGAAACGAATCGATCGCAACCCGAGCGATGCCTTGAACGAGTAGGCGATATGAGTTGTCGGGAAAGCGGATCATCTTGATGATCCGAAGAACAGTGCCAACCGCGTAAACGTCGTCTGGCCCGGGGCTTCCCTCAACAGCGTGCTTCACCGCACTGCACACCATGAGTCGCATGCCGCTCTTAGCGACTTCATCAATCAAGTGTTTCGAACGCACGGTGTTCACCAACAGTGGGGACACCATGTGGGGGAAGAGCACTATATTTTTCAGTGGCAGAACCGGGAGCACGTCGGGCACATCCGCGAGATCGAAGTCGGCGACGTCATCACTGACCGCTTCGATCAGGATGTCCCCTCCCGCACGCTCGACGCTTTCCTCACTCCACTCTTGCCCGTCGTCGAAATCTTTTTGGCTATCGTCGCTCACAAGCATCCCTTCCCAGCCGGAACCGGGTTCCCGGCGGACATGGGCAAATTTGGACGGTTTCGGAAAAATGCTCCGCGACACCGACAAGGTGCCACGGAGTACAGATTAGGAGTCTTGCTTTTCCTCGGTGAACTCAGCATCAATCACATCGTCATCGTCCGGTGCGTTCGTCGCACCCTGTTCCGGCGAATCGCCCTCACCCGGGGCCGCATCGGCCTGCGCCTTATAGAGTTTCTCGGCCACCTTGTGGAGTTCCGATTCGACGCGCTGGTGCGCGGCATCCATCTTGTCGTTGTCGCCCGTCTCGAGGTCGACCTTGGCTTCGGCAAGAACCGCTTCCAAGTTCTTTTTTTCGTCGGCATCGAGTGCGTCACCGTTTTCGCTGATCGTCTTCTCCGCCTGGTAGATCATCGAGTCGAGGTTGTTCTTCTTCTCGATGCCTTCGCGTCGCGACTGATCTGCGGCCGCGTTGGCCTCGGCGTCGGTCACCATGCGATCGATCTCGTCGTTCGAAAGACCACCGGTGTTTTCGATGCGAATCGACTGCTCGTTGTTCGTCGCCTTGTCGAGCGCCGAAACCGAGAGGATCCCGTTTGCGTCGATGTCGAAAGTCACTTCGATCTGTGGCACGCCGCGCGGCGCCGTCGGCAAACCGTCGAGAATGAAGCGTCCAACTTCACGATTGTCCGTCGCCATATCCCGCTCGCCCTGCAGCACGCGGATTTCCACCTGCGGCTGGGAGTCGCTGGCCGTCGAGAAGACCTGCTGCGCTCGGCTCGGGATCGTGGTGTTTCGCTCGATCAACTTCGTCATCACGCTACCCAGGGTTTCGATCCCGAGGGAAAGTGGCGTGACGTCGAGGAGAAGTACGTCCTTCACGTCGCCCGCAAGAACCCCCCCCTGAACCGCGGCGCCGATCGCAACGACTTCGTCCGGATTCACCGATTGATTGGGCTCTTTCCCGAAGAGCGCCTTCACCTTCTGCTGTACAAGCGGGATGCGGGTCGAACCCCCAACCAACACGACTTCGTCGATCTCGCCTGCGCTCAGACCGGCGTCAGACAAAGCCTTTTTGCAGGGCTCAAGGGCGCGCTCGACCAGGTCTTCGATCAGCTGTTCGAACTTCGCCCGCGAAAGCTTCAGCACGAGGTGCTTCGGACCCGATGAGTCGGCCGTGATGTACGGCAAGTTGATGTCCGTCGACTGCGCGGTCGAGAGCTCGATCTTGGCCTTTTCTGCAGCTTCGCGTAGTCGCTGCACGGCCATCGGGTCGTTCATCAAGTCGATGCCGTTGTCTTTCTTAAACTCGCTCGCGAGGTATTCGATCAAACGGTGATCGAGGTTGTCGCCACCGAGATGCGTGTCGCCATTGGTTGCCTTCACTTCGACGACGTTCTCCCCCACCTCGAGGACAGAAACATCGAATGTGCCGCCACCAAAGTCGAATACGGCAATCTTCTCGTCTTCTTTTTTATCCAGTCCGTACGCCAGCGCCGCCGCAGTCGGTTCGTTAATAATTCGCTTCACGTCGAGCCCGGCGATCCGCCCTGCGTCTTTGGTCGCTTGTCGTTGGGCGTCGTTGAAGTACGCGGGAACCGTGATCACCGCTTCGGTGACTTCCGCACCGAGATACGCTTCTGCGGATGACTTTAGTTTTCCGAGGATCATGGCCGAAATTTCCGGCGGAGCGTACTGGGTACCGTCGATCCCGACAGAAATCGCACCGTCGCCTCCCTCGGCGATCTTGTACGGTACGAGACTCACTTCTTCAGAGACCTCGTCGAGGCGCCGACCCATAAAGCGCTTCACGGAATAGACCGTGCGCTCGGGATTCGTGACCGCCTGGCGCTTCGCTGAAGCGCCTACGTGGCGTTCGCCGTCGTCCGCAAAGCCGACGACCGACGGTGTGGTGCGTCCCCCCTCATCGTTTGCGATCACGGTGGGCTGGCCGCCCTCCATCACCGAGACGACTGAATTTGTCGTACCAAGATCGATTCCGATCACCTTGCCTGATGCCGCCATGACTTTCCCCTTCACCGTTGACGTGACTCACGCGGCCATCTTTGGCCCCGGTTTAGTCTCGCCTACAAGTTTTATTTCCTATTTTCTTCCGGTTAGTTACGTGCGATTTCTCGGCCCTCAAAATCGCCTATTTCCCTCAACGCGGCAAAACCTTGCCCCGAGACCCCTGATGTCAACGGCGACAAGTGATAAAAGCCTTCTCACGGCGAAAGCCGGAGCCGCGGTTCCGCCGTTGCCGCAAGCAGAATCGAGCAATTCTCATAAAGCGGGACGTTGGGAAGAATGAACGCCATCGATCTACACGGAGTCCACAAGCTTGTGACGTAAACTGCCGATACGCAATTTGGTCGGAAGGAGTGCTATTAGGTTTATTAAATTCCGTGTGTTTGAATTGAGCCGGATCAATCCGGGGCTATAATCGCGCGGCTTTTACGAACCTGCGAAAATGATCGACAGATCGCGGGCTCGGACCGTCAGTTGCATCCCCCCCCGACAGCTGACTCGAAACGAAAAACCCGGATTTCACTTATTTGATTGGTGCTGACTCATGCTCGAATTGGGCATGAGGCGGTTGCGCATCCGGCCTCGTGAAGTTGCCGCCGTAAATCTGTTCGAAACTGGAATCGTAAGAGTCGAAAGTCGAGAAGGGAAGCAAGTCCGACATGGGCCACTTGGGCATTCGGGTAATCAACATAGTCCTCTTCACCACGAGCTGTTTTTTTGCAGCTTCGGTGGTGAACCATGTCGCGGATAGTCAGCTTGCCCCCGATTACGTTTCCGCATTCCAGACTGTCGCGAACACGGACCCCGATCGCCCCAAACGTCGAGAACAAAAGGCAATTTTGGAACGAAATCTATTCGGCGCGAAACTCGAAGGATCCGACGAGCCCGAACCCGAACCCGAGCCCGTGAAGGAAGTAGTAGAAGAAGCCCAGGCAACGAAACTTCCGATCGAGTTGTTGGGCACTATGGCGGGGATCCCAGAATCTCTTTCGTCTGCCGTAATCAACAACACCAAGACGAAAAAACACCAAGTCGTGCGCCTCGGAGACATGCTCAATGGATACGACGGGGTATTGGTCACCGATATCGAACCCCGCCGGGTGCTGCTCCGAAACCGAGAGACCATCGAAGAGTTGCTGCTCGACAAGAACTCCGGCCGGACCAATCTGGCGCGTAAATCCAGTCGGGAGAAAAAAGCCCAGAAGCGCATGCGGAACCGCAAGGCACGCAACACCCGAAAATCGAATCGCGATAAGACGGCCAATGCCAGCCCGGCCCCCGCAGACGAAGAAGCCCAGGACCAACTGGAAACGATTCAAAACGAGATTTCGATGGAACTCATCGGCGACCTCAAACCTGCCATAAACAAAGAAGGTGGCATCGACGGAGTGATGGTCGGAAGCATTGACGCCGACAGCCTGCTCGCGCGCGCCGGTCTTTCTCCCGACGACGTCATCACGAGCCTCAACGGAATCGACATCAATAGCGCCGGAACCATGAAACGTGTCCTAGACGAACTCGCAAAGTGCAAACCCATGTCGGGTTTCGTAAACGGCCCGGGTGGCTCACGCGCCATCGAATTTTCGCAATCCCTGCTTAGCGAATTGAACTGCACGAATTGACCTGCCGGAGATCCTGCGTGGAACCAAGTAAGCAAATGAATTTCATGCCCAACGCAACCGAATATCGCCGAATCCTGGCGATATTCGTCGCCTGCACTCTCGTCAGCGGGATGTTTGCGACGTTCGCGCCAAGCGATGCAAACGCCCAACGAAGCCGACTCCGAAAGGAAGCGATCCAAAAGAGGCTGCGGGAAAATGCGAGCCGAGATACCGCCTCGCAACAATCCTTTGAGGGCCGCCTCGAAGCCGATGAGGATACCGGCAAGGTTCGCATCGATTTCAACGATGCCGAAATCACGGTGATCATCGACGCCATCTCGAAGTTGAGCGGCAAGAATTTCATCTACGACGACCGAGTCCGCGGCAAGGTGACGATCATCTCGCCGATGCCAGTCAGCCCCCAAGAAGCCTGGGCAGTGTTTGAGTCCGTGCTCAAGATCAAGGGCTTCACAGCCATACCAGGGCCAGCGGGTGTCCTCAAGGTGGTGCCGCTGCGCGATGCCAAAGAGTCCAACATTGAAACGGTCCGCGACGGGCGCGACAGTGAGAACCGCGATCAATACGTCACCCGAATGATCCCCCTCGACTATATCGATGCGACGGCTATCTCGAACACGCTCAAACCCTTGATCTCGAAGGACGCGGCACTCGTCGTTTACGCGCCAACCAACACGATCATTCTCACGGATACGAAGAGCAATATTCGCAGACTGCTCGGCATCCTCGAAGCCCTCGACGTCGAGATGCACAAGCAAGAACTCGCGGTAATCAAAGTGATTTACGCCGACGCAGACACCCTCGGCGACCAGATCATGAACATCTACGGCGGGAGTTCGTCTGGCGGTAAAAACACAGCGACCGCTGCTCGAAAAAGCCGTGCGTCGCGCCGCAAGGCCGCCGCGGCTCCAAATACTGGTGGCGGCGGTGGATTCGAAGCCGCGCAACGTGCCGAGGTCCGCATCATCACCGAAAGCCGCACCAATTCGCTCTTAGTGCTGGCATCACGAACGCAGATCAGCGACATCCGCGAACTCGTGCACAAGCTTGACGTTCCCGTCATCGGTGGGGGCAAGATTCACGTTTATTACTTGAAGCACGCCGACGCCCAGGAAATGGCGAAGACGCTCAACGATCTCGTCTCCGGGAGTAGCGGACAATCCAGCGGAGCAGGCCGTACGGGGAGCGCCGGCGTCAAGCCACAAGCGCTCCGTTCCGTTGTCACCCCGCTCGCTGATGGTCAAATCAACTTGAGCGCCGACCCGGCGACGAACTCGCTCGTCATCCAAGCGAGCAAGGAAGCGTACGAAACCCTTCAGCAGGTGATCGAAAAACTCGACATTGCTCGCCCACAGGTGCTCGTCGAAGCGTTGATCATGGAAGTCGACATTTCCGATGGCTTTGACCTTGGTTTCAATTTCGGCTACGCGTTGGTAAACAACGACATTACCTACAACTTCGCCAGCCCAGACCTCATCGGGTCATCGACACCTCTAGGCATCTTATCCCGTTCAACCGTCAATTTTGACGGAGAGAACGGTGCTCCCGACGGAGAAGGCAGTCAGTTCACCGCACAAATGAGTGCCGCGGCGTCGGACGGCCGGATCAACATTCTTTCATCGCCCCACATCCTGACGTCAGACAATGAACAAGCCGAGATCCGCATTGGTGACAACATCCCAATCGTCACGAGTCGCGTTTCTTCTGCGGCGGGCGCCACAGACAACGGCCTGTCGAGTTCGGTGAACGTCGAGCGCAAAGACATTGGTGTGACCCTGCGCGTGACACCGCAGATCAGCGACGGCGACACGGTACGCCTCGAAATCTTTCAGGAGATCACCGAAGTCAATGTCGCCCTTTCGGCCGTTGTGGCCGGCGGCGTCGATGGCAACACTACCGATGTCGGTGTCGCGCTGAGCAATCGGCACGTTGAAAACACCGTGGTCGTGGCCAACGGCCATACCGTG
>JASDVE010000335.1:0-2598 GCA_041891195.1 Myxococcota bacterium
AGAGCGCGGCGTGGGGGATCAGCTCACCAAGGGCGCCGAAGATTTGCTCGCATTCCTCACGCCACTCCACAACACGGGGCTGCCGCCCGAGTGCGCCGTACTCAATCTTGGCGAATCTTCAAAGTTGCGGATCGACGCCAAGCGGGAGCGAGCTAACGTGCCGCCGTCAAATGACGCGACGCGCCGTGGTGCCAGCAGCTAAGCAAACCCGCAAGGAGACTCCATTGACGACCGAAGCCCAACCCCTCGAAGAATTCCGCCTCGAACTCCGCGAATGGCTCGAAGCCAATTGCCCGGCTTCGATGCGCGTCGTCGCCGACCCTTCTCTTTATGGGAAGGCGACCGAAGCGGAAAAGAAGCAGTGGCTCGACGCGATGGCGGGGCGAGGCTTCACGACGCCCACCTGGCCCAAAGAACACGGCGGTGGCGGCCTCGAAAAACCTGAGCTTCAGGTCTTGAACGAAGAACTGGGTCACGTCGGTGCTTACGCACCGATGGTCAGCTTCTTCGGTACTGCGATGCTCGGGCCGGTTCTTCTTGAGTTTGGCAACGACGCACAGAAGGACGAGCACCTGCGCAAGATCACGAACGGCGAAATCAACTGGTGCCAGGGCTACAGCGAGCCCGGCGCCGGTTCTGACCTCGCCAGTTTGCAGACGCGGGCTGTACTCGACGGTGACCATTACATCATTAATGGTTCAAAAATCTGGACCACCCAGGCAAACGTCGCCGACTGGATTTTCTGTCTTGTTCGCACGGACGCGACCGGCCCGAAGCACGACGGGATTAGCTTCATCCTCTTTGACTTGAAGAGCCCGGGTGTCACGATCTCGCCGATTCAGCTGATCAGTGGTTCTTCCGAGTTTTGCCAAGTCTTCTTTCAAGATGTGAAGGCAGACGCGAAGAACCTTGTCGGCCCGCTCAACGGCGGATGGACGATCGCCAAGCGCTTGCTCGAACATGAACGAAAGACGCTTTCGGGCGGCATGGGCGGCGCGGGAATGGCGGTGCCCGTCATAAAGAAGGACAAGAAGGCCGGCGAAAAAAAGAAAAAGGCGCCTCTGGTCGCGTCCGCGAGCTTGCTTGCAGAAAGCGCTCGCCCCTACATCCCGGGCGACGACAAGAAGCTTGGAGACGCAGACCTGCGCAGCAAGATCGCACAGTACGAACTCGACGCGCTCTGCTTCAGCTTTAGCATGCGACGCAGCGGCGAAGAAGGCAAAGCGGGCAAAGGTCCGGGCCCGGCGACTTCGATGTTCAAGCTCTACTCGAGCGAAATGAACAAGCGAAAGATGGAGCTGCAGATGAGTATCCGCGGCGCCAACGGCCTTGGTTGGGAAGGCGACGGCTTTGAGCCCGGCGAAATTTCAGAGACCCGCGGTTGGTTGCGCTCGAAAGGCAACTCGATCGAAGGCGGCACCTCCGAGGTGCAGCTCAACGTGATCGCCAAGCGCGTGCTCGGACTTCCGGACTAGCGCGCGTCGATTCGACGCACCTTCATTCATGGGCTTGTCTCTGCGTCGCCGCAGATCAAAGCCTTCGCAGATCTAGATGACTACAAGGAAACAAAGATGGCTCTCGTACTCTCTGAAGAACAAGAACTGCTCAAAGAATCCGCAGTCGACTTCCTGAACGACAAGTCCCCCGTCACGCACTTGCGCGAGCTTCGAGACAACGACGATGCGGATGGCTTCTCCCGCGCGCTTTGGAAGAACATGGCCGAGCTCGGTTGGACGGGCATCATCTTCCCCGAAGAACACGGTGGGGCGGACATGGGCTACGCCGAACTCGGAATCTTGTTCGAAGAAAGCGGCCGACGACTTTCGCCGTACCCATTGCTTTCAACCATCGTGCTCGGCGGCGGTGCGCTCATGGCCGGTGGTACCGACGAACAGCGCAATAAAGTTCTTCCCGGTGTTTGCAGCGGCGATACCCTGCTCGCGATGGCGGTTCAGGAAACAGCACGCTTCAGCCCGTATGCGATCGAGACGAGCGCAGCGGCAGACGGCGCGGGCTATAAGATCAACGGCAAAAAGGTCTTCGTCCTCGACGGTCATGTCGCCGACCAGCTGATTGTTGTTGCGCGCACCTCTGGTGGCGCAAATGATCGCGACGGCATCACGCTCTTCCTGGTTCCGGCAGAGCAGCAGGGCATTTCGATTGCGCGAACCAAGATGGTCGACAGCCGTAACGCGGCACAGATCAGCTTTGAAAATGTGTTCGTGAGTGCCGACCAAGTTGTCGGCACGGTTGGCGCGGGCGCCGACGTCCTCGACAATGTTTTCGATCGCGCCGCGGCGGTACTCGCCAGCGAACTCGTTGGCATTAGCAACGAAGTGTTCGAACGAACGCTCGCCTACTTGAAGACTCGGGAGCAGTTCGGGGTGCTTATTGGCACCTTTCAGGGGCTCAAGCATCGTGCGGCAGACATGTTCTGCGAAATAGAGTTGTCCAAGTCCATCGCGCTTGGTGCGTTGCGCGCCATTGACGACGCCGACCCCGACGCCACCCGCGTCGTGAGTGCAGCAAAAGCGCGCACGTCCGACACGTCCGGGCTCGTGACTCGCGAAGGTGTGCAGATGCACGGCGGTATCGGGA
>JASDVE010000336.1:0-2596 GCA_041891195.1 Myxococcota bacterium
GGCTTCGAGGGCGGGGTGTCGGTAGCCGTGAATCGCAGACCACCAGGACGACATCCCGTCGACGAGGACGCGTCCGTCGGTCAAGTGCAGATGGACGCCGGACGCACTTTCGACGGGATAGAGCGGGTTCGCTTCGGGGGGCGCGTAGGGGTGCCAAACGCTCTTGTGATCCCGAGCAACCAGGTCCGCAGCCAGTTCGCGAGGGTTCAACGTCTTTGCCTAGCCTTCGTCTTTTGCTTCTGTTTTCTCTTTGGCGACTTCGGCGATCTTCTGTTCGATTACGCCGACAAGCGCAGCCGCCCTCGGGTATCCGGAGTACTGCGCGATCATCAACAGCAGCTCGCGCAGTTCGTCGGGTTCAAGCTCGCCACGCTTGAGCGATGCCTTCGCTTGGATGCCGAACGTGTTCACTTCGCCTTTTTCGGCGATAATGCCCAATAGGAGCAAGCGACGATCTCGAATTGAAAGCACGTCCCGGGACCAGACTTCGGCGAAGACCTGTTCGAGCATGATGTCGGTAAACGCCATCGCGCCTTCCGGGGGGACGATGACGTCGCCCGCGTAGACTTCTTTGATCATTTCAACGCCGCGCTTTCTGCGTTCCGAATCGGCCATGTCTGTGTACTCCTGATTTTCTGAAGATGAAGTGGGTGCGCTGAGGAATGCTCAGCCCTTCTTGATGTTCAAAACCTGCGACGATGTGAATTCAGCCAGGCCCCACGGACCATTTTCTACGCCCATGCCCGATTCCTTTACGCCGCCAAACGGCAAGAAGGGGCTGACGTCAAAATGCTGATTCACCCAGGCTGAGCCGGTATCGAGACGCTCTGCCATTTGCGTAGCGCGCTCGGTGTCCGCACTCCAAACCGATCCCCCGAGCCCAAAGGTCGTGTCGTTCGCCCGGGCCACGACGTCGTCGTCGTCGGTAAAGCGAATGATGGGCAGGATCGGTCCAAAGGGTTCTTCGTCGACGAGCCGGTTGCCATCCGTGAGATCCGCAACGAGGGTGAGCGGGAAGAAGTATCCAGCGCCCTCGGTCGGCTCTCCTCCGATCAAGAAACGTCCACCGTCTTCTTTTGCGCTCTTGGCAAGGTCGCAAACGATGTCGTACTGCATCTTGTTCTGTACCGGGCCGAAGTCCGTACCGGCCGTCATGCCGTCACCCACGGTTTTTTCTTTCACCTTTTCGACAAGGGCTTCACACATGTCTTCGTAGATGTTGTCGTGCACGTAGAGTCGCTTGATCGCACCACATACTTGGCCGCTGTTCTGGAAGGCCATGTTAAAGATGGTGCCCGCAATTTCGCTGGGGTTGGCATCGCCACGCACGATGGCGGGGTCGTTGCCGCCGAGTTCAAGGGTGATGCGCTTCAAGCTGCCCGCCGCGCTCGCCATGATTTTCTTGCCGGTCGGCCCTGAGCCCGTGAACGAAATCTTATGGATGTCCGAATGTTCCGTCATCCATTTGCCGAGATCGTCTCCACCCGACACGACGTTGAGAACACCCGGTGGCAACACGTCGCGCACGATCTCGCCGAAGCGAAGCACGGTAAGCGGCGTATAAGGGGAGGGCTTGAGCACCATCGTGTTGCCGGTGACGAGTGCCGGACCCACTTTCCAAATCGAAAGCAAGAGTGGGAAGTTCCAAGGCGTGATCGCGCCGACGACGCCGAGCGGCCTGCGACGTAATTCAATGCGCTGTGTTTCACTGTCCGACAGGACTTCAGTGGGCAGGTCGGTCGCTGCTGACGCGCGCAGCCACATGGCGGTACCGTGGACTTCGAACTGAGCGTTGGCAAGGCTTTTGCCTTGTTCGTGGACCAACAATTCTGCCATCGAATCCACCTCTGCTTCGACACGATCCGCCATGGCGTTAAGCGCAGCCTTGCGATCTTCGAGGGACGTGTCTCGCCAAGCGGGAAAAGCTGCGTTGGCTGCAGCAACCGCGGCGTCGAGGTCCGCCTTTGAAGCGTCGGGAGCCTGGGCGAAGACTTCTTCAGTTGCGGGGTTGATGACCCCAAAAGTCTTGTCGGCGGCACAAGCCTTGCCCTGGATCGTTAGCGTGTAGTCACTCATATGCGTTCCTTTCGGGGCTGTGGTGATGCGTAACAGGCGGGGTCGCCATGTCGGGTGCCAAGCGGGCTTACCAAAGCGGGCTACCGAGCGGGCTACCAAGCGGGCTACCAAGATAGGGCAACCAAAGCGCGAAGCCCGTAGATCTCAACCGGCGGATTTGCGCGCGACGGCGTCCATGAAGGGCCGAGCACTGTCGCCGGTCGGCCAGGGTTGTTCTTTTCGCATCTTCTCGATGAGGGCGTCGCCTTCGGCCAGTACGCCGGTGACGGCATCGACGGCCTTCCAATGCATCGCTCGCCCGAACAGCGGCTGCGACTCGACCATCACCACCCGCAGCTCTCCTTCTTCGAAGCCGCATTGTTCCTGAATGACTTCGAGCAGGCGTGCTTCATTTAAATGGCCGTCGCCGAAGTTCCAGCCGAGCGCGAGTCCGGCGACAATTTCGCCTTCCATCCATTCATATTCGTCGACGTCGTCCATGGCGGGGGGACTCGCTTCGAACAGGGCCTTGCCCTGAAGG
>JASDVE010000337.1:0-11362 GCA_041891195.1 Myxococcota bacterium
GGCCTCCGCGGAATCGACAACCTTCGGCGTGACGCTGGCGACATTCCTCGACGTATCCGAATCCTGCTCGCTACATCCCGCGCATAGCAAGAATCCCGACAGCCCTAGTGCCAACCCGATTTTCCATCCATTTCGCTTTGCAACGCACGTTTCTCGAATTGCTTGCATGACCTCTACTCCTTAGTTTCGAGCAACTCTCGTTTGCTCATCATAAAAATTGCAAAAAGAATGAGCAGCGCACTGCACACGATGAGTCCCGGTGTACCGAGCGACGGGACAGCAAGTGTGCTGTTGGTCGTAGCGCCGCCAAAAATCACACTTAGTATTCCGTGCGGGGGCAGGCTGTCGTACCAGGGCCCCGGCTCCCCCGACACATTCGGGCTCGCGGCGACCGATACCTCGGCGGGCCCCGCCCCGTTCACGCTGAACAAGAAGGTTCCTATGCTACGAGAACCGGTCACACCGGAGTCCCAACCCGCACTGACTTTGAGGGGCTGGGTCAGTTGATGATCGTCGGGGCCAAAGATAAAACTCGCATTCGGAGCATTAGGACCCGTTGCAAACTCAAAGGAGATGAACGTGAGTCGACTCGCGTCGTAACTCACTTCGGTACCACCTCCAGAGGTGACATCAGTAAACTGAAGTTCGAGATCAAGAGCGATAGTGGAAGATACTGGAGCGATCGGAACCTCTGATGGGTTGAGCCGCACCACATTCTGGGCGCCGGCGGTCGAGACCAGACTAAGGCCGACCAGCAAAAAGCCAAGAACATTTAGAACGACTACCCGGGGGGTGACTCGGCCTCTCTTCTTCAAGCTCAATTCCTGTTTCGATAATATCATTTGTCACCTTCTCTTCCGGTTCCCGCATGCGCGGAGCGGCATTGACGTAGAATGCTTGCTGGACAACGAGCGTAAAGTTCGGACCGAAGAAAACTCGGTTCGGGTTTACGAATAGAAGTTCTGCGTTCGTTTCATTGCTTTGGACCTTGCCGTCGAGCATCGAGATATTGTTGCCAGTGATTCGAGTGACCACGTGTCGTGCGTCACTAAGAACGCTTGCATATCGGTGCAAAGCGCAGATTCCTTTACACAGACAGTGAATTTAAAAGCAGAAAGGTTGTGAGTACCGGTCGGCCCCATGTTGTTCCGCTCAGGTGTGTTGTCGCGAACGATCTGCGGAGGTGCGTCGGTGGCGAACGCAAGCGTCAAGGCGATCGAAGTTGAATCATCATGGGTTCCTCCAGACACTCTTCTATCTAGAAGTAACCTCAGTCACACTTTGGTTCTTCACACGCATCTCATCGAAAACTCACCTGCAACGAGAAGTGCAAACCGTCATCTTGTAACGCCTTTTCCTATTCGGCATTCGTTTCCTTCGCATCCAAAGCCCATGCGATCGAAGTTCGTGCTTAGCGCGCGATGTCGGGGCGTTGGACCCTTTGCCCGTGATGCCGAGCAATTGATCCTTCGTCTTAATCGGCCAACACGAAAACGCAGCTTGTTTTTACTACCCACGAGATCACGACCACACTCTCGTTGCGAAAGCGCGGCCTCGGCTTTTTGCGACCGATCTTCTTCGCCCTCATGCTTGTGTGATCGCGAGCACTGAGCAGGGTGCCTCGCTGCCTCGATCTCGCTGCTGTCCTGATCGGCGAAACGACGACTTTGGTGCTGCGTACTACTTGCGCATCGTAGGTGCGCGGCCGCGTCGTAGGCTGCGTCGGCAGTGAAGCTCGCAATGTCACTCCCAACCTCGGCGACGAGGTTAAGGGCGGTCTTCACATCGCCAACATTTCCGTCGGTCAGGACCTCGGCGAAGGTCACACCAGGTCGATCGGGACCAAGGTAAAATTTGACAAAGATCGACATCGAGTCGCTGGCCGCGCCGCGCGAGGGTGGTGTGGCCTGGAGCCTCGAGATTGAGACCCATCCAAGACAGTATCGAGCGTAGGAAACCCGACGCTTGGCGAAGTCGCGGCTTGATGTTCAAGCCAAAACCCTAACCTTGAGACTGGGTTCGATTCGTTGGGCTTGCCCCAGCCTCTCTGCCAGGCAATGCAACGCAGCCACCCGCCAAGGGCCGTAGACGTCGCTCCCTACTCCCCATCACTCCAATCGAACCGATCCTGATAGAACGCCACGTAGTCTTTGATGTCCGCCGTTTCTTCGAACGGATCGGGGTAGCCCCACACCGAGTTCTCATCAGTGCGTTCACCCACCGTAACCGTCCAATAAACGGCGTCACCTTTGAACGGACAAAACGTCTGATGGTCCGTCGCCGTGAGCTTGTCAAAGCGGACGTCATCACGCGGGATATAAATAACGGGCTCGTGCTTGGTTTCTCGTAACCACATCGTTCGCGTGCTGTCCGCGATCACTTCCCCCGCAAACTCAACCCGCACCCGCTTGGGGTTTGGTTCCAACTCCACGCGATAGTCCGGGTGTTTGTGATAGAGAGATCCTTGGCTTGGCATGGGTTCTGGTCCTCCGGCGCGTTGGTTGAGGGTCGTACGCGTTCTGTTCAGTCTAACGATCGTGCGCGCGCACGAGTTTGACGCAAAGCCAGCAGACGGTCGGCCATTGAAGCGGCAGTCGACGCAACGAGCAGCCAACCCATCATCACGATCAATCCGTCGTTCGGCCAAGACCAGCCGATCGCGTTGCGGATAATCGGTGTCCCGAGCAAGACGAAATAGAAGATGCCGTTCCAGCGACCCAGTGAGCTCGCGCGAAGGTGCTCGCCGGCGAGTGCGCGTGAATCAAGGGTGTACTGCAAAAAGGCAAGTGCAATGAGGAGTGGTAATAAAGTTGGCGCGAGGTCCCGCGTTACCAGGGCCCCAATCCCAAGAACAACGAACGTCGCGTCGGTCGCGTGATCTAGCAGTCCACCGAACGGGGAACTTTCACCGCGCTTGCGTGCAAGCGGGCCGTCGGCGAAGTCAGTCGCGATTGCGAATAGAAACACAAGCATCGCTTCAACGTCGCGCCCAGCGAATATCATGCAGCTGCACACCGGCGCCGCGATCAAACGAAGACTCGTGAGCGCGTTCGCCGCCGTCAGTCGCGTTGAGGTTGCGGTCGTGCTGTCACGAGTGGGCTCGGGGGAATCAGAACTCATGCGCCCCCACTCTCCTCAGCGCCTTTCGGCGAGGACGGTTTCCATGATGGTTTCAGCGGCTCGATCAATGTCGAGGTCGTCGGTTTCGCCGTCTCGTCGAGCGCGCAGTTCAACCTTGCCGTCGGCAATACCCTTGGGCCCAACCGTTAAGCGATACGGAAAACCGATCAGGTCGGCGTCCTTGAATTTCACGCCCGGTCGTTCATCGCGATCGTCGAGCAAGACGTCGATGCCAAAGCCTATGAGCGCGTCATAGATGCGCTCGCCGACTTCCATGCATTCGACATTCTTGGGTTTCACAACGGTGATCACCACTTCGAAAGGCGCCACGTTGACGGGCCACACGATGCCGTTTTCGTCGTTGCAAGATTCGACAACGGCGGCGAGGCCACGCTCGATCCCGATCCCGTACGAACCCATAATGATCGAACGCGCCTTTCCGTTTTGGTCGAGAACGGTTGCCCCCATCGCTTCGCTGTACTTGGTGCCCAGCTTGAAGATGTGTCCGACTTCGATCGTCTTGTAGACCGACAGCGCCTTGCCGCATTGAACGCACGCTTCGCCGTCTTTCACTTCTCGCAAGTCGAGCCAAGCCTTCACGTCGATGTCGCGTTCTACGCTTACGCCGCGCAAGTGAAAGTCGTCTTCGTTTGCGCCGGTCGTCATCTTGGTGCGGCCGCGCAGCGATTCGTCGGCGATGATGAAGTGCTCGCTCACCCCGACAGCACCGAGACTTCCGGGCAGCGCGCCAAGCGCCACCTTCACTTCTTCCGGCGTCGCCGGTCGCATCTCTTCCGCTTCGACGGTGTCGATTAGCTTTTGCTCAGAAAGCGAGTCGTCACCGCGCAAGAGCAAGAGCACCGGCTTGGTGTCGACCATGTAGACGAGAGTCTTGATCTGTTTGAAGCCCGGGGCTCCACCCTCAAAAGTTTCCAGATCGGCGATCGTGCGAACACCCGGTGTTGCAAATTTTTCGAGAGCGTCCGGTCCGGCGTCGTTTACGGCCGGAATTGCACTGGTTGCCTTTTCGACGTTGGCCGCATAGCCACATGCTTCGCACGCAGCGATCCAGTCTTCACCTGCGTCGCTTCGCAACATGAACTCGACCGATTGGCTTCCCCCCATTGCACCTGATGAAGCGTCGACGGCAACCGGATCAAAGCCAATGCGCTTAAAAATTTTTCGGTACGCCTTGAAGTGTTGATCGAACGCGTAGTCGAGGCCTTCTTCTTCGATATCGAGGGAATACGAATCCTTCATCGTAAATTCGCGCACGCGCAGGAGCCCGCTCTTGGGCCGCGCTTCGTCGCGGTACTTCGTGTGAATCTGATACCAGATCTGAGGCATCTGTTTGTACGAACGCAGTTCGCTTGCGAGGTGAGCGAATATTTCTTCGGCCGTCATCCCCAGGCCAACGTCGGAGCCGCGACGATCTTCGAAGCGAAACATTTCCTGGCCCATCACATCCCAACGTCCAGACTTGTCCCAGATCTCTCGCGGGTGAAGTGTCGGAAGCTTGAACTCTTGACCGCCGAGTTCGTTCATTTCGTGACGAACGATTTCAGTGATCTTTTGCGCGACGCGGTACCCCATCGGGAGCAAGGTGTAGACCCCGGCCATGAGCTGGCGCATGAAACCCGCGCGCAGCAGCAGCTTGTGACTTACTGCTTCTGCATCACTCGGATCGTCTCGAAGAGTCGGAAGAAAAGATTTTGACCAGCGCACCGCTTACTCCTGCGTCGCGGAACAAACGCAAAAGCGTCGCTTGCCGCGGTTTAAAGGCGTGGCAAGCATAGCTGGCCAAACTTCTTGGGCACTAAATGATCTGCTTTGAAACGATCGATCACGTACTGGGTGGCCGCAGCGTCCATTCGACCCACCCGTATACGTACGCCGTCTGTTCCAAACAGACGATCAGAACGCCGTGCCATGCTCCAAGGTGTATTGCTCGAATCCCTCGACGAGTCGCGTCATGACGGGCCGTTCGAGCCCACCTGTTTGTTGACCGTCTAGTGTGGCGATCGGGACGACCTTGGCTCCGGAACCGGTGATAAAGACCTCGTCGGCGCCCAACAAATCGAATCGGCCGAGATGGCATTCGCGAGTTTTAATGTTCAGCGATTTCGCGATCTCGATAATACTGTCTCTCGTGATGCCCGACAGCGAGCCATCGGTCACGGGCGGCGTTAGCAACTCTTCGTTCCGCACGATGAAGACGTTCGCGACACTCGCCTCGGCGACAAGTCCCGCCTGGTTCAAGATCAGCGCTTCGTCCGCGCCGCGCAGCTTGGCTTCGCGCTTGGCGAGCACGTTATTGAGGTAGTTGAGGCTCTTTACCCGGGGATCGACTGCGTCCGCGGCCGGCCGTCGGTAGCTCGATGTCACCATGTCGAGGCCCTTTTTGAGCTTTTCCGGGGCGAAGAGACGGATCCCGTCGGCGAGGCAGATCAACGTGGGGTTGCTGCAAGTCGTCGGGTCGACGCCCAGTTCACCCACGCCGCGGGTCACGATGAGGCGGAGGTAGCCTTCCGTCTGCCCGAATTCGCGCGCAGTGTCGAGCACAACCTTCTTAATTGCGTCTAAGCCACCCGGGAGTTCGATACCGGTTGCCTTCGCAGAAGTCTCGAACCGATGCAGGTGGTCGGGCAAGCGAAACACTTTGCCGCCATAGATCCGCATCCCTTCAAAGATGCCATCGCCGTAAAGGAGCCCGTGGTCGAGCACGCTGACATTCGCGTCTTCTCGCGCAACAAATTTACCGTTCATCCAGATCTTCATTTTGAACCTTCTCCATCCACTCGCGCGAACTCGCTCTTGTCCGCTGCAAGTCTTGCTTCGATGCGTGCCGCGGCTGCGCGTACGTGTTCGGCAACCGCGTCTGTACCGATCTCTTTGAGGCGTGCCGCGGCCGCGCCAATCGCGACTGCCGCAACCATGCGCCCGCGAAACAAAATGGGAGCTGCGACAACGCCAAGGCCAGACATCCATTCTTCGTCGCTTGTCGCCAAAGCGTTATCACGCACGTCTTCGATGACACCCGCAAGAGCGTCCGCGGCAACCGTCGTCTGTGATGTAAACGGCGTGGGTTCCGGTTCGGTGTCGACACTGTCCGGCGCAAATGCGAGGTAGAGCTTTCCGACCGCGGTGGCGTGGACGGGCAAGTATTCGCCGACTTGGGGCGACACCCGCAAGAAGCCCGTGCCCTCGGCTTTGTCGATCACGACCAGCCGCTGCGCGCGCGCTGCGACGAGAAAGATGGTCTCTCCGACTGTGCCCGCTGTTTCTTCCAGCACGCTGCGCGCGAGTTCAACGATGGGCTCTCGCTCAAGCGCCCCGAGCCCGAGCGCGATGAGGGCCGTGCCGGTTTTGTACTGCCCGCGGTCCGAACGCTCGACGAGCCCGCGTCGGCCCAGCGCTGCGAGCAGTCGGTGGGTGCTCGACTTGGGCAAGCCGAGTGAGCGCCCGATCGCCGTAACACCCTGCGGCTCGCTGGCGGCATGCAGGTGAAAGAGGATGTCGACCGCTTTTTCGACTGTGCTTTGGGGGTCCACGTCTGGCCTTGGGATGCTGGAGCACGAGCTGACGGCTCGGGTGAAATGAAAGTTGTTCCGCATGATGGAACCTTGTTCGTTTATACGGAACATCTTATCGAACAAGGCCCTGCCTCGCAACGAAGGCGCCTCCGATAACAAGTCGACGACTAGACTTCGAAGCTCGCGAGGAGCGATCTGTCGGTGAGAACATCGAGCTGCGAGCCTACGCCCGAGGAGGGGCCCAGCAGTTGGGCCCCCTGGAGCCCGAGCACCGGGACGCCCGAAGCGCGCTCCTCGAAGCAGCGGGCATCGCGGCTCGCACCGTCCGCCCCTACCCGGTCGAGGGAAGCGCCGGACAGGTGCAGACAGAACCCGGTAGTCGGCCTGACCTGCGTGTCGACTAAGGCTTCGAGGCTTTCCCGGGCAGACACCGCGTCGCGCACCGCGATCCGGATCGTGGCGCCGGGGTCGACTTGCTCGGGCAACAAGATCGCGTTTCTCCGAAGATCGATGCCCGCCACGTTATAGACCGCGGTCCCGTCGCAGAGCGAGTTCGACGTGGACACCGGACTACCGGGCCCCGTCGCGGGTACCACTGCGATCAACATCTGACGCAGCGACTCTGCACTGGCTGGCAGGTGTGCGGCCCGAGCGGCCTCTTCCAACAGTCCCAGCGCGGGCTTGCCGTCGAACGTACTGATCCAACGGTCACGCGACCGGGTCACACAAAGGGGCGGCGACGCGACTCGGCACCCCAAGGACACACTGACGCGAGCCTGCGAGGCCCCCCTCAAAACCGCCGCAACGATCCCCTCCTGCATCAGCTCAGCATCACGCCAAACCACCGCGGCACCGCGCGGGAGCGGACTCGCGCCCAGCCCCATCACGATCGCTTCGGGAGCACGTGCCTCGAGACGGGCCAGCAGCGGTCCGGGGCTTCGGCGCGCGACATCCGCGAGCAAAAGGAGGGGGCTCGCCGCGTCTGGCCCGGTTGCAAGGTGGTCGAGAATTTCACTGCCGCTTTCAGGGTCGTCCGTTTTCAAGTCGTCGAAAGCCACGGATTCGAGTTCGAGGCCTTCCAGTAGCGCGACACAGAGCCCGGGGTTTTCGGCCGTTCCTCGGCCAGCAGAAAACAACCCAGCAACGCTCGAACCCACCATTGGGCAGCCCTCCAGCCTATCTCCGACCGAGCCAATCAAGGCGGCAAGCTCGGGACCCCAGGCCGCCGTCGCAAACACCAGCGCCGCGGACGGTCGACTATTAGAACCGAGATCCCTAAGGGCCTCCGCAACCGCCTCAGCGGCCGCAGAGCTGGACGAAAATTTATCTGAGAAACCGACACCGGCTCTGATCATGCACGCAGCATAGAGAAAAGCCGGTTTGGAGCCTCGGAAAGATTTTTACCGAGGCGAACGCCATTTCCCCGTTGGCGGCGGTCGGCTAAGCTGGGTTTACTCCAGTACCTCAGCCGGGTACTGCAACCCACCCCCGGCAGTCTAAGATAACGATGCTCCGGTGCCCGTCACAAATTGGACAAGGCCGACTTATTCAACGTCGGTTGGTTCCTTACTTAACCTGTCCTGTCCTGGCCGATTTCGACTTGGCATTCTGTTGTTTGAGACACGAGGTCGGAATTGTCTGAATTTGAATTTGTGGATGCGCCCGAAAGGGTCGCAGAACTCGCTGAGGAATTCCTCGCGGAGCCAGTTGTCGCCGTCGATACCGAGGCCGACAGCTTCTATCACTATTTTGACAAGACTTGTCTTGTCCAGGTAAGTACGTCGAAGCATTCCTACTTGATCGACACGCTTGCATTCGATGGCCCCGAAGCGATGGCACCCCTCGCGCCGGTTTTCTCTTCGCCGGACTGCCAGGTTCTGTTTCACGCAGCCGAGTACGACATCTATGTGCTGAAGCGCGATTACGGGTACACGTTCGCAAACGTCTTCGACACGATGATTTCCGCGCAGTTACTGGGCTACAGCGCAGTCGGCCTCGCGGCCATCATCGAGCGTCACTTCAACATCAAGGTCCCTAAGGACGAGCAGCGAAGCGATTGGTCGCGCCGCCCGCTTACGGAAAAGCAACTCACCTACGCGGTGGGCGACGTCCTGTACCTGTCCCGACTCGCCAAGAAGCTGGAGCGCGAACTCAAGAAGGCCGGCCGCATGGAATGGGCGCAGGAAGACTTCGACACCCTGTGTCAGCGTCAGTGGCCCGACCGCACCTTCGACAAGCAGGGCTACTTCCGAATCAAGGGTGCGCGCAAGCTTGACCCCAAGAGCCTCAGCGTGCTCAAGGAGCTGTTCTTGATGCGCGACGCACGCGCTCGCGAGATCGACAGACCGCCCTTCAAAGTCCTTGGCAACCGCACCCTGCTCGAAATTGCGGCGGACAAGCCCACCAAAGCGAGTCAGCTGAAGAACATCAATGGCATCACTGAGCTGCTCGTGCGGCGTATGGGTGACGAAATCCTTGCTGCAATCGACGCGGGGCGTTCCGTTGATCATCCGCCGATCCCCAAGACGACCGGCACCGGCCGACGCAGAATGGATCGCAAGACCGAACGACGCGTGACGGAATTAAAAGCGTGGCGCACGCGACGCTCTGAAGAACTGAAGCTCGACCCGGGTGTGCTTTGCCCGAACGCGTCTCTCGAAGCGATCGCCTGCCAGAATCCGACACAGGGCAGCGACCTTGACGACGTGCCGGAACTCAAGGGTTGGTTCGTTCGCGCGTTTGGCGATGAAGTGGCCGAAGCACTCGCGCAGACAGCCACTACCTCGAACTCCTCGGGCGATTCGCCTGAGCCTGAGCCGGCGGACGAGTCAAACTCCGCAAAGAAGAGCGACAAGAAACCGTCTTCGACCAAGTAGCCGGGCGTTGACGCAAGCCGTATCCGACACCCACGGGCTCCGCTCACGGACTCAACTCACGGACCAAGCGGTGGACCCAGCGTTGACGACGCTCTGACCGCCGAGCCGGCTCGCAGGCTCTCTGCGTATTTCGTACGGCACCACGCTCGGACGACTACACGCATTCATCGGGCGCCCTTCAACGACTCCAGCACTCACGCGACCAAACGAAAACGAGGCCCTCGGCTGTTGCCGAGGACCTCGTTCGATCACGGATGCCGATCTCTCGGCACTTCATACGGTGGTACGAGTCTAGGAGAGACTCAAACATTGTTAGCGGGAGAGATGGCCCCTCGGTCCGACCATCGGCGCCGAGGGGCCTTACTGCCATAATCCGTTCACCGGTGGGGCAGAGCGTTGTGCGAGGTACAATTCTTGGGGAAAGCGCCTCGCTCTTTTCTCTACTCCTGGTGGTGGTCCGAACTGGATGAACGCGCCCGAAACATCCAGTCTGATACCAGCGGATTGTGCTTGGTTCCATGTATTGCAGACGACATGCCAATTTTGTCCAAGTGCAAAAAAATCTTCAAGTATTTGAATTTATTTAACTTTTTTCGATTTTTGCGAGAATCGGTGATCTAATTTTTTTTGACACTTCGCAGCCAAATGATGCACTGCCCACGGTTCCCCGACCGAAACCTCGCAGGAAACGCGCGGCGACTTTCGCAACTGCCTGTAATCAATGATTTTGCCATCCCCGAAGCCAAATGTGGCGGCAAACGAACTGGTGCAAACAAACAATGCACCCTCGTGCTCGATGTTGTCGGCAGTGCGTGCCCGCGAGGGCTTCATCTCGGGTTCACCCGGTTCGTGAGAATCTCAGCCCCCTCCCGCGACAAATTGAGAGCCGCGATAGACTGCCTGAGTGTTTGCCCAACGACGCGACCAATTTTTGAAATCCATGGGGAAAGACGCCGTCGCAATCGTGGTTGGCCACGACGTCGTGCGGCGATCGAACGACTCCGACTATCCCTTCCGTCAGAGCAGCGATTTCCACTACCTCACGGGCTTCGACCACCCAGGCGCGGCTGCGATATTTCGCACCGACGGCGGCCCGCCCTTTACGCTCTTTGTCCAGCCCCGCGATCGGTCTGCAGAAACTTGGAACGGGTACCGACCCGGCCTTGAAGGTGCGAAGCAAGACTACGACGCCGACGCCGCGTTTCCGATTGAATCGTTACGCGACGAGTTCCCGAAGCAGGTCGAAAAAGCGGCGCGCATCTATCACACCCTTGGCGAAGCCTCAGACTTAGATCGCACTTTGATCGAAGCGCTCGACGGACTCAGGCAACGCAGCAAGCTTGGCTTTGAACCTGCCAGCGAGATCGTTGATCCGCGCGACATCATTCATGAGATGCGGCTGACCAAAGAACCAGGCGAAATCGAGATCATGCGACGCGCCGCGGCGATCACATGCACGGCGCATCAAGAAGCCGCGCGCATTTGTCGAGACGGTCGCTACGAGTACGAACTTGAAGCGGCACTCGGCCATACATTTCGACGGCTTGGTGGTAGCGGTCCTGCCTACACGTCGATCGTCGGCGGTGGCAAGAACGCAACCATTCTGCACTACGTCACGAATAATCAAAAACTCAATGGCGGCGATTTGTGTTTGATCGACGCCGGCGTTGAACTCGAAGGCTACGCGTCGGACGTTACGCGTACTTATCCAGTAGGTGGACGATTCGAGGGCGCGGGCCGAGACGTCTACGAAGTCGTACTTGCGGCACAAGACGCAGGGCTCGCAGCTTGTCGTCCAGGGAATAACCTCCCCGACATTCACGCAACCACGAT
>JASDVE010000338.1:0-2590 GCA_041891195.1 Myxococcota bacterium
ATCGTGCATGCAGCAAGCGCAGAAAAAATAGAGACCGACCAAGGCGTCACGCCGAAGTTCCCCCGCCTCATTCCGACCACTCGGGACTAGGGCGCGCGCTCTTCCTCGGCTTCATCGATTTCGACCGTGATCCCCGGCGCACTCCTGGCTTCGCGCTTGAGCAAGACTTCGACGCGCTCGGGGGACAAGAAGTCTTCGCCGCCCTCGCGTTCGGCAGTGCGCACGATGATGAGTTGAGAGCGGTATCCCTCACGCTGTAAAAACAGGGTGTGGTCTTTGTTCGCCGTCAGCTCGACCGACTCGGGAAGCTCATCCAGTCTTTTACCGTCGACGAAAAGAACCACGGGCTCGGGGCTTACCGAAAGTCCGATCATCTGGGTTGGCGCGCACCCCGCCAAGGCCACGCTCAGAACGCAAACCCCGACAGCGGCAGGGCCGACGCGCCCGAGGCACCAGGGTCGGGCCAAATTGAATGATTGCATCGAGAATCCACCTCGGTTCGGGTTGTGGTTCGGATGGCGATTGTATTTCAGATCTCGCGTCTCCGCGCGGTGGCGCCCCCTCGAGCAAAACACAGAGCATCACAACCGTGGCTTCAGCGAATCGAGACGATAGACTCAGCGCCTCCTCTCGTAAAAAGGCCAAGCATGAAGCCCGAATCTCGCCCGAATCGTCCAGAATTTTCCTCCGGCCCGTGCGCAAAGCCACCCGGATGGAGTGCCGATCAGCTCGGCCGCGCACTCACCGGTCGTTCCCATCGCGCCGGTCCGAGCAAGAAGCGACTCAAGGCGGTGATCGATCGCTCGAAGTCGATCCTCAGCATCCCCGACGATTACCGCCTCGGCATCGTGCCGGCTTCGGACACCGGCGCAATTGAAATGGCGCTTTGGTCGATGCTCGGCCCTCGCCCGGTTGATGTGATGGCGTGGGAAAGCTTCGGCGAGGGTTGGGTCAGCGACATCCAGAAGCAACTCAAGCTCGATGATGTCACGCTGCACGCGGCCGACTACGGTGAGATCCCCGACCTCGCAAAGGTCAACTTTGACAACGACGTCGTCTTCACCTGGAACGGCACGACGTCGGGTGTATGTGTGCCCGACGGAAACTGGATCCCGGACACACGCGAGGGTCTCGTCTTCTGCGACGCAACCTCGGCCGTGTTCGCAATGGACGTCGCGTTTTCAAAACTCGACGTTGTCACCTGGTCATGGCAAAAGGTGCTCGGAGGCGAAGCAGCACACGGCATGCTCGCGCTGTCACCTCGCGCGGTGGAGCGCCTCGAAACTTTCACTCCGGACCGCCCGCTCCCGAAGATCTTTCGCATGACCAAGGGCGGCAAACTCATCGAAGGCATTTTCAACGGGGAGACAATCAACACACCTTCCATGTTGTGCGTCGAAGACGCGCTCCTCTCGCTTGACTGGGTCGAGGCAAACGGCGGCAAGGAAGGCATGCGCGATCGCTCGACGGCCAACTTGCAAGCCATTGCGAACTGGGTGGAACAAACCGCTTGGGTCGATTTCCTTGCCAGTGACGCCGGGCTTCGTTCCTCGACGTCCATCTGCCTGCAAATTGTCGACCCATGGTTCACCGCGATGGAAAAGGCTGACCGCGCGGCCACCGCCAAAAAGCTCAGTGCGCTACTCGACGCAGAAGGCGTGGCCTACGACATCAATTCGTATAAGGCGGCCCCACCCGGCTTGCGGATCTGGGGCGGTGCAACCGTCGAAACGACTGACATTGAAGCGCTGCTTCCGTGGCTCGATTGGGCGTTTGCCGAAGTCAAGGGCTGAGCTGCAAGCGCAGCGTTACAACCGTGTCGACGTGCGTTCAACCATGGACAAAGCGACGACGCCCGAGGTTCGATTGGAAATCGCCAAGCGCGTTCGCAGCGCGACCCAAAAACTTTCAAAGGAAGTCTCCGCGCTTTCGTTCGCGGCTCCCGTCACCCACGTCTACAACCCGCTCGCATATGCGAAGCGCTCCCATGACGACTACATCGAACGCTATGCGCACACCAAGAAGCGCGTTGTCTTCCTCGGGATGAACCCGGGTCCGTGGGGCATGAGCCAAACGGGGGTTCCATTTGGAGAAGTGAGTTGGGTGCGCGATTGGTTGAAGATCGAGAACCCGGTCGGCAAACCCAAGAATCCGCATCCCAAACGACCGGTCACTGGGTTTGCCTGTACGCGTAGTGAAGTCAGCGGCAGCCGCGTATGGAGCAACATCGCCGAGCACTACAAAACCCCGAAACGCTTCTTTGCGAAGCACTACATCGCCAACTACTGCCCTCTTGTTTTCATGGAAGAAGGGGGGCGCAACCGCACCCCGGATAAGCTGACCAAAGACGAACGAACTCAGCTGTTCGAAATTTGTGACCGTCATCTGGCGCGGTTGGTGGATGTACTCGAACCCAAGTGGGTCATCGGGATCGGCGCCTTCGCAAAAAAGCGCGCCGAGGAAGCGCTGGGGACCGACGGCCCGCAGATCGCGTCGATCTTGCACCCCAGTCCGGCGAACCCACGCGCGAACGCCGACTGGTCCGGAATCGTCCAACAGCAGCTGTCGGATCTCGGCTTGTGCAAATGCA
>JASDVE010000339.1:0-11236 GCA_041891195.1 Myxococcota bacterium
CTCCGAATCGACTCCGAAACAACACCGGAAAAACACGCAGCGCTTCGAGAATGATTCGAAGCGCTGTTTTCGTTTTTGCCACCGAGCACCGTTCGATGATAATCGTCGATCGACGCAAAGACGTCGAAGGGCGAACCCACCGCACCGTTTGCGCTGGGAAGCGCAGAGGCATTGCTGGCTTGCACGACGTCGGACAGCATTTTGCGCAGTGCATCGACCTGGCTGACATGTCCGGGGACCAGCTGGCCCGGGTCGAAGCGATCGCTGCGCAGTCGAATCACCTTGATCGGATCGAAGGCCGCCGACCAGTTCACAACCAAGTCAATTACAACCACGGGCTTTTCGCGAAGCCCGGATACCGCCGCGGCCGCGACCGCTTCAATGCGCGCGAATGGCACTCGTGTTTTACTGCCGCCGTCAATCTCCACCACGATGGCATCGCTCTCGATCGCCGCAGGCACACCTTCGCGAACCTTGATTTTTCTGTACGGTGTAGGCGTTGGCGGCGGGGTTGGCGACACTGGCGACATTGGCCCGGGAGCGGGCGAGGACGCCGAGAGGCGGACTGTTGTTTCGGTGACGTCATCATTCGGCGTTGAATCGACAAGTCGAGGCGCAAGTGCTTCGGGGGCTGGACGCACGGCCGGTGGCGCTTGCGCGGCCACCTCGGTGACGGAACCCTCAGTCGCCGCACCTTGCACGATCGCCTGGGTCAAGGCGGTCGCTTCTTCGCCGAAGTCTTTTTCGTGCGCCATCAGCGCTTCGACAAGATTGCTTTCGTCGAATTCGTCGAGGTCATCCAGCTCACCTTCGATTCCGGCATTGAGTTCCTCGGCGAAATCCGTTTTAAGGTCACCTTCGAGCCTGCCAACCGAGTCGAGGGCGGCCGGGTCGACACACCCCGGGTGATTCCACGAGTCGAGAGAATCGGAATCTGCAGAAGCTTCGCTGTCAAAGGCCGCACTCTCGGCTTCTAGATCGAGGGCCTGCGAGTCAAGCGCTTCGATGTCTGCATCCGAAGTCGTGGATGCGATCGGCCGGTCGGGTTCGAGGTCGACTTGCATCGTGGGTCCGGTGTCAGCATGACTCGGAGCCGCAGGGGGCGAAATATGAGCGGGTTTCGGAGCTTTGCTATTCGGTCCAGACGACTCGCCTGTCACCAAGCTCGAAGTCAGCTCGGTGAGGTCAACCCGATCGTCAATGCTGAGCTCTTTGTCCTGCAACGCCATGACGGCTGCGCGAAGCGTGAGCTCTGCGTCGAGGTCTCGGGCGATTCGAACCGTGCGCAAGAGCAATGGGGTTGCGGGTTGATTCCTGCCGTCGACCGCAAGCGTAAGTGATTCAATCGCCGCTTCCGGATGCCCTTCGTCGAGCAGCACTTCTCCGAGATGGACGAGAGTTTGAGGGCTCCCCCCTACTGCCGACGCTTCGTCGATCAGCGCGAACCAGTTCGCAGCGGCCGAGGAAGCGCGCCCTGCTTTGAGATCTCCGTCAATGACAACCCACATGGCCTCGACGACATCGCCTACATTGCGCGTCTGCACCGCGGTGTCCCACAGCGCGATCGCCACTTCTTGGTTCGTCGGGGTCCGACGAAATTCGGCTCGCAACAGGCCATACGCTTGTTCGGAACGACCCTGTTCTTTCGCGATCATGGCGCGCTCAAGTGTCGGGTTCGAAAGGACCTCGGTTTCTTCCTTTGCACGGTCGAGCATCTTGTCCTCGAAACCAAGGAGGTGCACGAGGCCACTGACGACTGCACCGAGGGCAAACCCTGCGCCGTGCGCGATCGCGGTGGCAGAGATGAACTCGGAGGGCGAAGCGAGACCGCGGACCACAACGTATTCGACGACGAACCAAACGGGTAGGAGCAGCATGCCCGGCATAGGGATCATGCCGAAGGCACGTGGCGCCCCTTTCACCAAGGAGCGCATCAAGTAGGCGCCAAGGAGCGTCGCCAGAAGCCCACTCGCGCCGAACCACGGATAACCGGTTGCGTCGAGATAGTTGGCGCTTGTGCTTGCGATGCCTGTCACACCGATTCCCACAATGGAGACGCCGCCAAAGAGCATGTGTCCCCAGCCATCTTCGAGTGCGATCCCGAGAACCATCAACAAGATCAGCGAAGCCACAAGGGCGGCTTGGGTTTCGTGCGCGGCGAAGTGTCCCCACCAATTGGGATTCAAAACACCTGTATCACGAACGCCGTATTTCCAAACCGGGAGCCGCTCGACTTTGGTGAAAGCAGACTTAAGAATTTCGTTGAACTCGCGTTGACCGCGAGCGGTAATTTTTCCGGGTATTCCCACGAAGCCCCACTCGGCCTTCTCGCGCAGGAACTCCTCGTTTAGCGCTTGCGCGTACTTGAGTGGAATCACACCTCGGAACCGCTCGGCCACTTCAAGGTCTGGATTCTGGTTGAGGTAGGCGATGGCCTCGCGCCGACCTTCGTTTGCAACTTCGGTCGCACCGCGTTGCTGCAAAAAGAGTGCGACGAACAGCAATGCGATCGCATAGGTAACCCACGGAAATCTTTGTGCCGATCCATCTGCCTGCGTAACCAATATGAACATGTATCGTTTCACCAACTCGGATCGATTCGCCACTCGCCTGCGAATCGGAAATAATCGTCACGTTGCAACGCGCGAAAGCAGCTTTCGCGCCAACACCCCCCTCTTTAAGCGGAAAGTCGGACAGTCGGCTAAAGCGAAAATTGGGCTGTGTGCTACTCCTGAGCAGATGATTTCATCCCGTGGCAATGCACTGAGGGGACGCTCGCTCGGACACAATTTCGCAGATGCGTGTAAGTCGAAATCGAGCGCCACGCCCTCGAAATCGAAATCGAAATCGAAGACGGATTCGAGATGGATTTGGACCCTCTTGGCCCTTGGCCTGAGCGCAACCTTGCTTGGATGCTCGGGAGAGAGCGATTCCACGACCGGGCCAGCTGGAGACGTTCTCAACACGAAGTCGGAGCCTGCCGGACTACCACCAGCTGCCTCACAAGACGAACGCCCCGTCTATTCGGTCGACGCCAAACACGACACCCACGAAATGCTTCGCAATGGCATGACGATGCAGCTAGACCCCTCGGACGGTGGCGGCAAAGCCTGGCTTGTGAGCGCGGCTCGCATAAACGGAACGCCCGGACCTCTGCGCGCGGGAGAAGCGGGCCGACTCGAATTCATATACGAAGCGGGTCCGCTGGGGGTCGCAGTCGACGGCGAAGTGCATTTCCAAGTCTCGTCGTTTTGGCAATGGGACCCACCGCAGAACGAAGCCCCAGAGAGCCGCGGCTATACGACGGTGCGCACCGACGCGGACGGCGTTGAACTCACACCGGTGTGGCACGGAACTGAATTGCTCGCAATTGGGATTGCGGGGCGTAGCCTCGAAGCCGGCGAGCAGATCCACGTTACCTACGGCGCGGGACCACTAGGCGCGAAGGTCGATATCTATGCCGAGCGTGGCGCCGAGCACTGGTTCTCCGTCGACGGCGACGGCGATGGCCTTCGGAAGTTCATCGACGCCCCAGCAACGGTCGACATCATTTCGGCCCCATCTGCACAATTAATCGTGATGGTCCCCACTACCCTCGAACCCGGCGAAGAGTTCACAGCCTTCGTATCGATCCTCGACAAAATGGGAAGCACGGGAACGCGCTTTTCCGGCATTGTTGAATTTGACGCTCCGGACGGCATCGAACTGCCAGCACGCATTGAATTTAATGGCAGCGAAGGCGGGCGCCAACGCGTTCGGGGTATCGCCCAAAAGGCCGGCGTCCATCGTATCTCGGCCACCGCGATCAGTGGTAAGGGGCAGAAGCTCGAATACAAGGCGACCGCGAACCCAATCATCGTCGAAGAAAATATTGCGAAGGTTCGTTGGGCGGACATTCACGGCCATTCGAAACTCTCTGATGGAACCGGAACTCCTGACGACTATTTCACCTATGCGCGAGAGGTCGCTGGGCTCGACATCGTTTCCCTCACAGACCACGACCATTGGGGCATCCAATTCCTCGATGAGCATCCAGAAATGTGGCAGCTCATTCGCGACACGGTCAAAGCCCATCATCGCCCAGGCGAATTCGTGACGGTGCTCGGATACGAATGGACGAGTTGGCTGCACGGACATCGCCACGTTCTCTACTTTGAAGACGAAGGCGAGATCTACAGCGCCCTCGACCCAAAGTACGAAAACCCGTTGCAACTCTGGGACGCCCTCAGCGGACAGCCGGCTTTAACTTTCGCGCACCACTCGGCCGGCGGACCCGTTTCAACCAACTGGTACTACCCACCGCACTCGGTCCTCGAGCCTGTCACCGAAATTTCTTCGGTTCACGGCAGTAGCGAGAATTATGATTCGCCCTCGGCGATCTATAACCCAGTCAGAGGCAACTTCGTACGAGACTTATTCAACGTAGGGTTCCGGGTGGGATTCATTGGCAGCGGCGACGGGCACGACGGTCATCCGGGGCTCGCCCACTTGGGCAACGACGGCGGCGGCGGACTCGCGGCGATCTTCACCGAAGAGTTAAGTCGCGAGGGCACCCTCGAAGCCCTTCGAGCAAGACGAACCTATGCAACCAATGGCGCTCGGATCTGGATGCAAGTTTCACTCGACGACCATGTGATGGGAACGACGATGCCACCAAGAACCGAAGCGGACTCCGCAACCCAGACGCTTAAGATTCGCATCGTTTCTGAAGGTCCGCTGAAGTACGTCGACATCGTTCGATCGGGCAATCTCTCGAGGTTCGACCTCGAGGGTGAACTCGACTGGAGCAACGAACGCGTGATCCCGCGACTCGCACGTGGCGAATATCAATACATCCGCGTCATCGAAGAGTCGGGGGCACTCGCATGGTCAAGCCCCATCTTCGCCAACTAGTACGACCCACCACTCAGCAGCGAACGATGCCACCGACGATGCCACGATTGCCTTCAAGACACGGAGACAAAGACCATGACGCCTAGCGTCTCGATCTTGCTTCCGGTGTGGAACGCCGAACAGACCCTTGAAGCGTGTCTACGCAGCGCCCAGCGGCAGACTCTCAAAGAGTGGGAATGCGTGGTCGTCGACGACGGCTCCAGTGACGGATCGGTCGAACTCGCGCAACAGATCGCCAGCAGCGATCGCCGCATTCGCGTTGTCGCGACCGAGCACCTCGGCCTTGTTTCCACATTGAACACCGGCATCGATCATTGCGAGGCGCCGCTCATCGCGCGCATGGATGCAGACGACTTAATGCACCGAACCAGACTCGAGCAGCAAAAATCTACGCTCGACGCGGCGTCCGATCTCTGCGGCGTCGGAAGCCACGTTCGATTGTTTCCGCGGCGGATCCCTGACCAAATCGACGAGCGCCCTCTTCCGGGGGAATCGAGCCAGGTGCGAAAGGGACGAGGCGGATACGAATCGTGGCTCAATTCGATCACGAGCCGTGATGAAATTTCGCGCGAAGCCTATGTCGAATGTCCGATCGCACATCCGACCTTGATGCTGCGTCGCGACACCCTGGCCAACTATCGGTACCGCGACATGGGTTGGGCCGAAGACTACGACTTGGTGCTTCGGTTGTTGGCACAAGGTCAGTCTCTCGCCGTCGTCCCAAGCCGTCTCCTTTCATGGCGCGATCACGATGCTCGGCTGTCTCGAACAAGTCGCGCTTATTCTCTCGAACAGTTCGTCGCGTGCAAGGCCTACCACCTTTGCGAAACCCTGTTGCGTGAGCACACCGACTACGTGCTCTGGGGTTATGGCAATACCGGGCGGACGCTATTCAAGGCCCTGGCGAAACACGATCGGTACCCGAGCCACATCGTGGAACTGCACCCAAGACGAATCGGCAATACGATCCAAGGTGCCAAAGTGATCCATCCCGATGCGCTTTCATCCCTTGAACGAAAGCCTCTCATTGCTTCGGTCGCTGGAGCAGGCGCCCGCCAAGAAATCCGCCAAGCCCTGGGTCGCCTGAACTACCGCGAAGGCAAAGACTTCGTCTGCGCGGCGTAGAGTCGTAGACGTGTGCGCTAGAAGGACGCGTTGCCTGGCACGCGCGGGAACGGGCTGACGTCGCGGATATTTGCCATACCGCTCATGAACTGAATCACCCGCTCGAACCCCAGACCAAAGCCCGCATGGGGCACAGTGCCGAAGCGCCTCAGGTCGAGGTACCACCAATACTCTTCTTCGGGCAGGCCCATGTCGCGGATGCGTTGCAAAAGTCGGTCGTGGCGATGCTCACGCTGAGAGCCACCGATGATCTCCCCCACGCCCGGTACCAAGACGTCCATCGCGCCCACGGTTTTGCCGTCGTCGTTCTGATACATGTAGAAGGCTTTGATGTCCGCGGGGTAGTCGGTGACGATCACGGGGCGCTTCACGTGCTCTTCAGCGAGATAGCGCTCGTGCTCGCTCTGCAGATCGATGCCCCACTGCACCGGGAACTCGAACTTCTTGCCGCACCCTTCGAGAATCGAAATCGCTTCGGTGTAAGAGATCCGCTCGAAGGAACTCGACGCAATCGCTTCGAGACTTTCGATGATGCCCGGCTGAATGCGCTGGTCGAAGAATTCGAAGTCGTCGGGACAGGCAGCCATCACGTCGCGAAAGACGGACTTCAAGAATGACTCGGCCAGTTCGGCTAGCGCGTTCAAATCGCAGAACGCAACCTCGGGTTCGACCATCCAAAATTCTGCAAGGTGACGAGTCGTGTTCGAGTTCTCCGAACGAAACGTCGGGCCAAAGGTGTAGACCTTGGAATGCGACAACGCCGCGATCTCGGCTTCGAGTTGGCCTGACACCGTAAGGTGTGCCTCACTGCCAAAGAAGTCTTGGCTGAAGTCGACCTTGCCGTCGTCGCCCCTGGGCGGCGCTTCGGCGTTGAGCGTGGAGACGCGAAACATCTCACCGGCACCTTCGGCGTCGGACAACGTAATGATCGGGGAGTGAAGGTTGATGAATCCCTGCTCTTGGAAGAAGTTGTGGATCGCAACTGTCGCCGCATTGCGGACCCTCAGCACAGCACCGAGGGTGTTGGTCCGCGTGCGCAGATGACCGAGGGTGCGCAGAAACTCAAGACTGTGGCGTTTTTTCTGAAGCGGGTAGTCGTCCGCCGCTGCACCCACAAGAACCACCCGGCTCGCGTGGATTTCGTACCGCTGCCCCTTGCCCCGGGACTCAACGAGTTCTCCCTCAATTTCGACCGAGCATCCGGTCCCGAGTTCGAGGACACAGCTTTCGTATTCAGGCATTTCGGGCGCCGCGACCGCCTGCAGGCCGGAGAAGCAAGAACCATCCGTAACCTCAAGAAAAGAAACGTTTTTTGAATGCCGCACCGTACGCAGCCAACCGCGAATTACGACACAGCCGCCCGACGCGTCGCGCGCAAGTATTGACTTAATTGAATCGTCCATGAGCTCCCCAACTCGAATCTGCCTGACCAATATCTTCGACTCACAGTAACGCGCGCTGCACCCTCTGGCTCTAATTCGTCCTGAGGGGTTGCTCGGCGCAACAATATGACGCTAGCGTCATCAACTGACATGTCCGTCAGTCCAAATAAATTGACCCCCGCCGAAAAGCAACCGCGGGTTTCCGCCGCCGCGCGCAGTCGCCAGGCGACTCGGGCTCGGCTCGTCGAAAGTGGCCGCTTGCTGTTTGCAAAAAACGGATTGCACGGCGTCACGACCCACGACATCGCGCATCAAGCTGAAGTCGCGTCGGGCACTTTCTATCTCCATTTCAAAAACAAAGTTGAAGTGTTTCAAGAGATCGCGGACAGCTGCGTGAGCGAGCTGATCGAGTGCATCGAGAACGCGTGCGCACCACACCGCGAAACAAAAGACATCCCCGCTCTGATTCGCGCGCAAGCCGTAGCGCTGGTTGGTTTCGCGGAAGATCACCGCGACTTGATTCGCATTCTCTTCAGCGCCGATGCCGACGCAGCCGCAGTCGGCTCGGGCATCTTGCGCGCACTCGCAGAGACCATCGCCGAAGATCGCCGCGAACTTGTCTCTGTCGGTCTTGCACAAAATGGCCTCGACCCCGCCGTGCTCGGCCAAGCCATCGTCGGCATGTGGGCACAGGTGCTCTCTTGGTGGAGCGAAGATCCAACGCGTGTTTCACGCGAAGCATTGATTGAAACTTTGACCCAGATTCAGCTTACCGGCACGAGTCGGGTCGTGGCTTAGCGCGCTCAACCTCGGGCGCGCTTGTCGCGCCCGAGCCCAGACAGAACCTTAGGAGAAACAAGAATCATGTCCGATCAACTCACACACCACCCCGTTTACAACACCGTCGACCGCGACGACTTTCCTACTTTGATCGAAGTCGATCGCTACGGCGAGCGCTCGACGGACTTTGACGAGATCATTTCTGCGACCGTCGACCATTTCTGGGACCCGTCAGACCCGCGCTACCTCGATTACAACCAACATGCCTCGCGACTTCTGTATCGAACTGCAGTGCGAAGTTGGAGAAAAGCTCGACGAAGGCCAGAAGATCAGGCTTGCGAACGAAAATACGCGATTTCAGCTTTCGAGCATTCTTCACGGTGAGCAAGGCGCGCTCACCTTGTCGGCGAGTCTTGCGATGATCCTGAAGGACCCGGGCGCTCAGGAATATGCGGCCAACCAGGCGCGTGAAGAAGCACGCCACGTCGCTGGCTTCAGTCGCTACATCGCGCAGCGCTGGGGCACGCCACTCGCTGCGGGTCCGACGCTTAAGGGCTTGATGACAGAGATCGTCGTTTCACAGCAGGTTTATAAGAAACTCATCGGGATGCAGATGCTCATCGAGGGCCTCGCGATGGGCGCCTTCGCGACCATCAACGCCGGCACCAACGATCCGCTACTTCAGCGCCTCGTGCAGTTTGTGATGACCGACGAAGCGTTCCATCATAAATTCGGAAAGATCTGGGACGACAAGACGATCCCGAGTCTCACGCCCCAGGAACACGAAGTCGTTGAAGATTGGGCGGCCGAGTGCTTCCAACACTTGTTGTTCAACCTGATCAACTCCGAGCAGAAGCAGGCGATCTACGGCGAGTTTGGTCTCGACTGGAAGTGGGTACGCAGTGCCATCATCGAAGCCTTCTCCGATGAAACGCGCCGCGAAGCCATGACCGAAGGCACGGACATCTTCCGCGTGTTGATCAAGACCCTGCTCAAGTCGGGCATCATCACAGACCGCACGCGACACGTCTACGCGCAGTGGGTCGACATGTCTGAACTGCAGCGGGAAGAAGACGAAGTTGTCGGAACCGACGTGGCCGAAAGCGCCATGGGCGTGCTGCGCGACATCAACCAGGGCCGCAAAAAAATCGGCAAGGCCTTGCGATCGGTTCGTCTCTAGCAAGAGCGATTGCTAGCAAGAGCGATTACTAGCAAGAGCGATTGCTAGCAAGAACAACTGCTAGCAAGAACGACAGCGAGCCAAGGTGGCCGAGACAAGCGTCACAAACATTGAGCCCCGATCCGCACAGCGGGTCGGGGCTTTTGCGTGTAGAACGCGTGTGACAGCGAACAAAAGCGCTCTAACTCCAGCGCGATGCCTCAAGACTTGCATGAAACCTTCCGGTGCATGTTCTGCCCTCGCCCCGGGTCGAGGGGACAAAATCGGACGCATTTGCGCCGAAATTCGAAAGATTCTGGCCCCGGACAACCGCAGAGTCACGGCAGACATGGGAAATTCATACGTCGTCATCGGTGGGGGAACTGGCAGCTTTTCGCTCCTAAGCGGGTTGCGCCAACACGCCGTCGACCTGAGTTCGATTGTCACGATGATGGATTCCGGCGGAAATTCGGGCGTGCTGCGCGATAGCTACGGCGTGCTTCCCCCCGGAGACTTACGTCGCTGCCTCATCGCGCTCTCCGACGAATCACAGATGCTGCGCGACATCCTGTCGTACCGCTTCGAAGAACCGCCGCTTACCGGGCACAACCTCGGCAACTTGTTCTTTCTCGCACTGACTCGTTCAACCGGTTCCGAAAGACTCGCGATCGAGGCGATCGGAAAGATGTTGAAGATCAAAGGCCGCGTGATCCCGGTGACGTGGGACCATTCACACCTCACCGCCGAAATTGAAGGTGGCGAAGTTATTGAGGGCGAAGGCAACATCGACGTCCGCGGAAATGAAAACCCCGCGCTTCCGCCTCATGATCTTACTCGTTCGATCGAACGCGTCTACTTGGTGCCACCTGCCAGCGCGAACCCCGACGCCCTCAAAGCGATCGAAAGCGCGCAGGCTGTCATCTTGGCACCCGGCGATCTCTACACGTCGACTCTGCCGAACTTGCTTGTCGACGGAGTCCCGGAAGCGATTCAGAAGGCGGAAGCCCCCTTTATCTACGTGCTCAACTTAATGACCAAGCACGGTGAAACCGACGGCTACCCTGCGTCGCGTCACGTCGAAGAAATCAAGCGCTACGCCGGTCGCATCCCCGACGCTGTGTTGATCCACGATGGCTCGGTGCCGGATGATCTACTGACCCGTTATGACGACGAACATGCCCAACCTGTCGAAGTCGACTTTGACAAGATGCGCGCACTCGGGGTGTCAGTGACGTGGCGACGAGACATTATCGCCGCAGACTCGCTCGTGCGACACGACCCGACCCGAACTGCCGCGGCGTTGACCGAGCTCGTCGACACCTTGCTCACGCCCGATTTCTGACGCGCAGACTCCGAGCGGCGCAATACAGCGGCGTCCAGCCGTCGCGGGACGGCTTTGGCCAATCTTGGCTAGTCGCCACCCGTTCGCCTTCGTCCCAACCCCGAACCCATAATCCCGGTAATGACGAGCAGCAGTAGAATCACCGCGGACACATCCATCACCGCCGGACCAAAGCGACCGAAGATGCGCCCCGAATGCAAGTCCGCCATCACGCGACTGCGGGGCAGACCTTCTCCGCGAAATTCGCGCAAAACCTTTGCGCGTTGATCCGCCGTCGGTTCCGTCGCTTCACTCCACGCGACTTCGGCGGTCTCGACGTTGTCTACGTTGTCTACGAGATGCCATTCCAACAGATCGTCGCCTGCTCGAAAGCTGCCGTCGTTCGTTTCGACAATCAGTTGTTGTCTTTTATCGCGTCCCACTCGTAATAGTTCGCCGGGCAGCGATGCGCTGTCCATTTGATCCACGATCTGAGGACGCCCACCTTCCAACGTTGGTGCGGAGTCGACGAGGAGCAGACGGTTGGGGGATGCAAAAGCAAGAAAGTGTTGGAAG
>JASDVE010000340.1:0-8485 GCA_041891195.1 Myxococcota bacterium
GTGTATCGCTGTGAAATCGAAAAGTATGAACCCTTTTGGGCCATCACGAAGCACAGCGACATCATGGACATCTCGAGCAAACCCGAGATTTTCAGCAACGCGGCCGGGCCGGTGATCATGACCGACGAACAGGTCGCGGGTCGTACAGGCGACGAGAGTGCGGCATTTAATAACATGCGGACCATCATCGAAATGGATCCGCCGGAGCACCGCGACTTTCGCAAAGTCGCCAGTGGCTTCTTTACGCCGCGCAGCATTCATCAGCTCGACGAAATTGTGACGGAGTGCGCGCGCGAACAAGTCGACAAGCTAGGCGACGAAGGGGAATGCGACTTCGTTGAACTCATCGCCCAACGCCACCCACTTCGTGTCCTGGCAACGCTGCTCGGAATCGAACGCGAGGACGAAGAAAAAGTTCTCGAACTGACACAGCAGCTATTTGCCTTCGATGACCCGGACCTGCAGCGGCCCGGCGAAGATCGCAACAAGGCTCAAGCCGAACTGGGCCTTGAGTTCTACAATCTCTTCAACGCCATCATCGAAGATCGACGTGCCACGCCGCGTGAAGATCTTGCGAGCTTGCTCGCCAACGCCAAAATGAAGAACGGCGAAATGATGGGGCCCCTCGAAACATTCGGGTATTACCTGATCGTCTTCACCGCAGGCCATGACACGACGCGCAATGCCATCTCGGGTGGCATGGCGGCGCTGCTCGACAACCCAGCCCAACTCGACTTGCTCTGTAGGAAGCCGGACCTGGCAAAGAGTGCGGTCGAAGAAGTTGTGCGCTGGACGTCGCCGGTGAACTACATGCGACGCAAGCTGCTGCAGGATGCCGAAATTCGAGGCGTGAAGATCCCGAAGGGCGACGACTTGGTTCTCTTCTACGGTTCGGCGAACCGGGACGCAGACGTCTTCGATCGTCCCTTCGACTTTGACATTGAGCGACATCCGAATCGCCATTTGGGCTTCGGTACCGGAGAGCATTTTTGTCTCGGCGCCCACGTGGCTCGCTTGAGCGCGAGAGCGTTGTTCCTCGAACTCGCGAACCGACTGGAGTCTGCGGAGCACGGGACGTCGGCCTCGACGCAGATTGATTCGAGTTTCGTCGTCGGTCTCAAAACATTGCCGATGAAGTACAAGATCCGACCGGCCGCTTGAGAAGAAGCAGGCCGTAAGCTTGGACCTCCCTGACTTCGCGTTCGAGCGAGAGGATGAGAGCGCTGACGCGCTCTTTTACAGCGCGCCTCGTCTCGTTGTGCACATCGACGACGCTACGATTGCCGCGCTCACCCAGTTTTATGGAGAGACCCTGACCGCGGGCGCGGACGTTCTAGACCTGATGTCTTCTTGGGTTTCGCACCTGCCCACGCAAACGCCGCTCGGTCGCGTTGCAGGGCTTGGAATGAACGCCCAAGAGCTTGCGGCGAACCCGGTGCTTCAAGACTCCGTCGTTCACGACTTGAATGCCGACTCACGACTCCCATACGACGACGAGAGTTTTGATTTTGTCGTGAACGCAGTGTCGGTGCAGTACTTGAAGCGTCCGTTTGAAGTCTTCGCCGATATTGCGCGGGTGCTACGACCGGGGGGCGTCTCGATCGTGGCGATGTCGCATCGATGTTTCCCTACCAAAGCCATTCGCTTCTTTCACGCGGCGAGCGCGACGGAGCGTTGCCAACTGGTCCAGCAATATCACGTGCGCGACGAAGCGTTTTCAGAAAGTCGCGTCGTCGATCGTAGTCCCGCGGGTGCGGATCCGCTCTGGATCGTGATGGGGCGTCGCTAGCGAGATCGTGACTCCGTTCGGCCGAGTGCGCGCTGGATCTCTTTGGCCACCAGCCAGAGGCGGTCTTGTCCCCAGAGCGCGAGGATCTCTTCGCCGTCTGCTCCGACCAGGCGATAGCAGGGGACGCCCCAGAGACCTTTTTCGTACATGGCGAGGCGATTGGCCTCGATCTCGATCTCCCAATCCGTATTGCCCATGATGGACTTCGCTTCGGCCCAAGAAAGACCGGCACGTTCTACAACGGCTTGCATGCCGCGGTCGTTGTTTGCGTTTACGCCTTCGAAGAATGCCAGGTTTGCAAACGCCGAGAGCAATTCGGTGCCTTTGCCTTGTTGGCATGCCCAGGGATAGAGGGAATAACAATTTTTGACCGGGCTCCCGATCGGGTCGTACATGTTGCCCCACACAAGGCCCAGGGTTTCTGCCTCCCGAGCGGTGTCCTTGAAGATGTAAATTCCCTTGCGCTGGGTGACAGGAACACCGCGCATCACCATCGGCAGAACCGGACGAACGACCAAGTTGACGCCAACGTCCCGCGCAAGAGCAACGGTCGTGTCGAAGATCATGCTGGTGTAGGGGCTGCGCATCGACGGATAGAATTCGAGGGTGATGCTGCCATTGTCCTTTCGCGGTCCCGATTCGATCGCGGGACGAGGACAAACGAGCGGCGCATCGGCATTGGTTTGTGCGCCAGTTTCGATCAGCCAGTTTTCGAGGTGGTAAAAACGATCTGCGCCCCAATACCACTGCCCACCAAAGTGAAACATGCCGCCGGAGTAGTGACCGAGTTTGTCTCGTCGCTGGTTGCCGTTCGTGATGATCGCGTCGGCTTGCTCTCGTGGCAACGAGCTGTGTTCACTCGCGAGTGCATCCAACGTCGCAGCGTCACCCGACCAGACTGCTTGTCCCACCGCGACGACGACTTCAGGAAAATTGGCGTTGTCTACCGCGGCTAAGATCCGTTCGGCGAGATCGATGTGCTTGGAGTCGGGCGCCTTGTCGGCCCTGGGGAAGTTGAGTCCGTAGTCGGCTGCCACGGCTTGCGCGTCGATGCGAGACAAGCTGAGCAGGAGCTCGGGTTCAGGCAGGTTGTTGTCTCGGACTTCTTGAACCAGGTGACAGACGAGATCCACATCGTATGCAGCGAGCAACGGTCGAAGTAGCTGCGCGGCGAGGTGGCTGTAGCCGTCGCTCACCTGATGTAAATAATCGACCGTGCGACGCGCGCCTTTCGCAACGCGGGCGCGTTCGGTTTTGGCGCGGCCTTTGCGTTGTGCTGCGGCGCTTGCGATGCGACTTATGACCTTGGACATGGCAAAGCGTACGAGCGCCGGCGGGTTCATCGAGGATGCACCGCCCTGGTCTTTGAACTGAGGTCGTTTGGTTTCTTCGGTCATGCCAAAGAGATTGACACTCTGGGTGCTATTCGCCAAGCCAGCGCGTCAGCCTAGAGGCGAGTGTGACGCGATCCATTCTGTTTGCTCCGAGCAGGTCTCAAAGCTCGTCAAACGCGGTGAAGAATTGCGCGCGGAGCACGTCCAGCTCAACCATGAGCTCGTGCTTGGCTCCGGGAACGATGAGCTGCTTGCCGTTCGGCAGCCGATCGGCGACGAGCCGCTGGGCATCTGCTGAAACAAGCGCGTCCTCACCTGCCGTACAGACGACGACCGGAATAATGACTTCCTCAACAAAGCCGGGGCGATGGATCGTGTCCATCGATCGAATCGCCTGCCGCGCCCAACCCACAGTCGGAGCCCCTAGCTCCAACGTGGAATCTTTTTCGATGTGGGACACATATCGCTTAAAACGAACCGGGTCATGGGTGAGCTGATTGCCCTCGAAGTTGCGGTCTTTGGGGGTGGAGTCCCCGCCGCCGGGGATATAGGTCTTGGTGATTTTGAAAAATCGCGTGACCTTCGCGACAGCACGCATCCACAACGGCGTGCGCGCGTGCTTTCCAATCCCCCACATCGGTGCGGAGAACACTGCGGACTCGAACTGCCCGGGATGTTCGCCGAGATAGCGCATGCCGATGTTTCCCCCCATCGAATGACATAACAGTCGAAAGGGTCCGGGGCAGTTGGGTTCGATGTATTCGACGACGGCCTGTCGCAGGTCGGAAACGTAGAGATCGAAATCTTCGACGTGTCCTTTGTGTCGGTTGTCGAGGGCGCGGTCACTCAGACCTTGGCCGCGCCAATCGAGGGTGGCGACCACATAGTTCCGCGCGAGCAGGTCGTCGATGACTTCGAAGTATTTTTCGATGAACTCGGTTCGTCCGTTCAAGAGCACCACGGTTCCAATCGGTGGCGTCGTCGGATGGAAGCGAGCAACGCGAAACCGCGTCTTGTCCGACGCCACGAGCCAGTTGCTATGGGCCCCGTTTGGAAGTGGAGCGTCGTCGGTGATTACGAAGGTCATGGGAGGTTAATAGCGCATCGATCCTGACAGGACGGATGTGAGGATTCTGAAACTTGTGCAACGTGGACTGGTCCCCTCGCGTCATGGCTCGGCGTTAGAGCAGGACGAAAGAAGGGGAAGTTCGTGATGATGAACTTGAAGCAAAGTGGGGAATCAAACTGGCCCCGCATCGCGGCTTAATGCCTTTTGCGCGCGGACTGTGGGTGCTCATGGTTGTGAGCGCCAACACGCAGGAGGCTCGGCCGACATGGAATTCAAGGGGGACTCTGAACCGATTGAGCGAGAACGGTCTCGTGTCCGATCCACCAGGGCACAACCCGGACCGGGGTGGTTTCCTCGTCGGTGGCAACACAGGGCTCTTGTTGCCGGGTCATTCGGACATCAATTTGGACGTTCGATTGCGCGTTGTCGGGTTGGGTAGATCGACGAGTCGAATGGCGAATTCTCCGTACTCGTGGGCTTCGGCCTTGGCCTACGCTTCTAGCAGTGGGCGAGTGTCAGCCCGGCCAGCCGGGAACGAGCTTTCGCTTGGCGCAAAAGTCGGGCGCAAGAAATGTCTCGCCACTTCGCGCACGACCTTCTTCCGTCGTAAGCAAGAAGACCAGCATCGCTGCGGGGACCTCGGCGGGGGTTCCGTGTTCGAGCTGCATCTGAAACACGGCACTATCTTCACCGAGAATTTCGCGAATGGCTTCCGTAGGAACGTGTCCGGGGTCGATGTTGTAGGCGCGAATTCCTCGCGGGTTCAACTCCACGTGAAGCATGCCCGCCATGCGATGCAGTGCGCCCTTCGACGCGCCATACGCGAAGCCCCAGCCGCCTTCACCGGTTGGATGGTCGGGGTCATTGACGGCGGCCGTCGACGTCATATTGGCGATTGTGCCCGCGCCTCGTTCGAGCATGTGGGGAAGGACAAGCTTGGTGAGGTGAAACTGCGCGAGAAAGTTGCCTTCAAAAACACGTTCGAGGTTTTCGTCGGTGAGGTCGAGAATGGTGTCCATGACACCGGCACCTTGATAGATCCCGTTGTTGTAGAGGACGTCAATTTGTCCCCAGGTTGCGATGGTCTGGTCGACCGCGGGGGCGAGGGTTGTGCGATCCATCAGGTCGAGGCGAATCGGTAGAGGCTCGCCTCCGCGCTTGCGAATTTCGTCGGCCGTTTCTTCCAGGCTGCCAGGCATCGCGCGCGGTGACCCTGAGTCGGCTGCGGTCGCGGCATAGTCGAACTTGTCGCCCGGTTTAACGGTTCTCGCGGTAATCACCACGTCATAACCTGCATCTGCCAGGGCTAGGGCCCCGGCCTTCCCGATCCCGCGGCTTGCACCTGTAACGAATGCAACGGGTTTGACTCTACTCATGCGTATGCTCCCAACGCTTAATACTGGGGTCCTAATTTGCTCTTGCCGTCGAGGATACCACGTGATTGCGGGTTGCCTTTGCAAGATTCACCCTTGCGGTACTACACTGATTAACACCCGAGTGAACCGCAAAGGATTTGCCATGGAACGCTTCATGAACCACGAACATCTCGCGCGGGACAGCCGCTTCAAGCGTGCGAACAACCGCAATCAATTGATGCAATCTTTGCCGAATGACGTGAGTGCCATCGTTCGCATCTTCGAAAAGATCGCTCCGAAGATTCACGAGCGCGTCCAAGGAACGAGCCTCGAAGCGGTCTACAACGACCTGGGTCCTGGCTTTCAGTTTTTGATCGCTTCGGGCGGACGCCAGGCGAAGGGCGGTCGTACACCGATCCAACTTCAGACCCAGCTACACGGTGTGTTTGTCGGAGAGTTGCAGGCGATGGAAGCAGCCGGGCGCACGGTTTGGGACTTCCCTGACGCACCGTGGGAATTCAAAATGAACATGGCGCGTCAGTGCTGGGACGAAGCGCGGCACATCCAAATATTCGAAAAATTATTGGACCACACGAGTACGAAAATTGGAGAGTTCCCCGAGAGCACGTTTTTGTTCGAAACCTCTTGTCACGACGACCCGGTCTTGCGAATCACCGGCGTCAATCGCTGTCTTGAAGGACTTGCTTGTGATGTGTTCAGGTCGCTCGTCGAGTATGGCAAGGAGGTCGGAGACATGAAGCTCGCCCAAGCGATCGACTTTGTTTTGGCCGACGAACTGACGCACGTGCGCTTCGGTAGCGACTGGTCGAAAGAATTTACGAAGGACGATCCCGAGCGCTACAAGAAGGCCAAAGCGTTTCAAACCGAAACTGAGCGCGCGTTTTCGTTTGGTGGCGAGCGCAGCCTCGCGCGTGAGGAACGGCTCGAAGCCGGGTTTACGGAAGAAGAACTCGACGAAATCGAGAACATGGATTTGAAGATCCCGAATCGGACCGTGTTGGTGAAGGCGGCCGAAATTTTGAGGGATCGACACCAGGCGCGTGCGCGCGGTGAAGAGCCGCCCGCCATTCCGTAGCGAAGCGCGTCAGCTGATCCAGCGCGGCAACGTGAGAAGCGTGCCTAGGACGCGGGCTCGCCAGGGCGCCGCTCGACCATGAAGGTTGTGTTCATGTCCATCACGGTTTCGCCGCGTTGGTTTGTGAGCAAGCCGCGCGTCGTCACGATGCCAATTGCCGGCCGTGACTGAGACGGGCGTGCCGCCATGCATTCGCTTGTGAGTGTGATGTCGTCGTCGGGGCGAAGTGGAGCGGGAAAGCGAAGCGAATCTGAACCGAGGTTCGCGACCAACGCGATCTCGGTCTCTCCTTGATGGTGGATCAAACTCGTCAACGCGAAGGTGTGACACGAAGAGCCGGTTAGGCCACCGAAGATGGATCGGTTCGCAGCATCTTCGTCGATGTGAAAGGGCTGCGGGTCAAAGCGGGTCGCGAATTCGACGATCTCTTCGCGCGAAAGTCGGATCGTCCCCACAGTACGGGTGGAGCCCACTTCAAAGTCTTCGAAGTACATCACGTGTGAACTCTCCTCGGTGCTAATCAATGAAGTCGATTTCGCCGGTACGCGTCAGTTCTACCACATGCGATCATTCATCGGTCGCCCTGGCGCATTTTTGATTTCGGCACCCAGGGTTTTGGGACGCAAGCGATCGCTACGCTTCGCGTTCGGTTCGACGTCGGGGTTCGCGCTTCGTATCGTCAATGTCGTTGCGCACACCACTGCTGGCTGAGAGAGGGGGAGCGTCATGTTGCGAACCAGTTTGAGTCTTACGTTTTTGCTTTGCGTCGCGAGCTTTGGCTGTATATCGAGCCGGGGCCACAACCAAGAAGGCCACCATGCGGGAGGCCACACTGCGTTGATTGACGTGGCCAAGCCGCACGAAGGCGATGACGAGGATCACATCCACACCCACATGCCACGTCGCATTGTGCCCGACGGTGCGGGCGCGCCCATCTTTATGGACCTTGGCGACTACGGGATGAAAATTTCTTCAGACGTAGAACTGGCGCAGCGGTTCTTCTCCCAGGGCCTAGTGCTCGGATACGGATTCAATCATGCCGAAGCGTTTCGATCGTACAAAGAGGCTTACTCTCAGGACCCGAGTTGCGGGATTTGTGCCTGGGGAGAGGCCTACGTGCTCGGCCCGAACATCAACAAGCCGATGGACGACAGCGACGTCCCCGAAGCTTACGCGGCGAGCCGTCGTGCCCTCGAACGAGTCGAGAGTGCCTCGCCCGTTGAACGCGACCTGATCGAGGCGCTGGCGCACCGTTACGCACCGGAACCGGTCACCGATCGCGCGCCACTTGACCGCGCCTACGCTGATGCGATGCGCGCTGTTGCGGCGAAGTATCCCGACCATCAAGACGTCCAAACGCTCTTTGCTGAAGCTGTGATGGACACCATGCCGTGGGACTACTACTTCGACCCCGCGACACCCAAGCCGGAAACCAAAGAAGTGACCAACGTGCTTGAAGCCGTCATGGCTGCGAACCCGCGGCACCCAGGCGCGCTTCATCTCTATATCCACGTAGTCGAGCCGTCGGACACGCCCGGGCGCGGAGAGTTTGCTGCCGATCAGCTGGGTCCGTTGTCGCCTGGGGCCGGACATCTGGTCCACATGCCATCGCATATTTATCTTCGCATCGGTCGCTATCACGACGCATCGGTGGCGAACGAAAAGGCGGCGTCCGCCGACGAGTCCTACATCACTCAATGCAGCGTCCAGGGTTTTTATCCCGCGCTCTACTATCCACACAATGTTCACTTCCTATACGCGTCGTCCGCCTTTGAGGGGCGCAGCGAAGTGTCGATCGCGGCGGCGCGAAAGCTTTCGAAGAACATGACGCCCGAATTGGTG
>JASDVE010000340.1:8495-9265 GCA_041891195.1 Myxococcota bacterium
GAATTGGTGGCCGCGGTTCCGATCGCCGAGGAATTTGTCCCGATGGCGTGGTACGCGCTCGCGCGGTTTGGTCGCTGGGACGAGATCACGGAAATCCCACAACCCTCGGCGTCGCTTCGGTATGTGAATGGCGTCTGGCATTACGTTCGAGCGCTCGCACACGCCGCACAGGGAAGGCCGGAAGAAGCGAAGTCAGAGCTCCTGAAACTAGAAAGAATCGCATCCGATCCCGAGTTACAGGTGTTGTACTTTTCTTCAGGCGCGACACCTTCTCAGCTGCTCACGATTGGTGCGACGGTGGTGCAAGCGCGACTCGCCAGCGGTGCTGGGGAAATGGAAGTGGCCGTAACGTCGCTTGAAAAAGCGGTGACGCTCCAAGACGCACTTCCCTACACGGAACCGCCGCCGTGGTACTTCCCCACTCGAGAAGCGCTTGGTGCTGCGTTGCTCAAGGCTGGGCACGCGGGTCGGGCGGAGGCGGTGTATCGAGAGCAACTTGACCAGACCCCGCGCAACGGATGGTCGCTATACGGTCTCGCTGCGAGTCTACGCGCGCAAAACAAGACCACCGCCGCAGCGGAAATCGAAGCGTTGCAACGCGAAGCTTGGGCTCGCGCGGATGTTGATCTTTCGCATTTCTAAGACGGAGGTTTCAGGGCCGAAGACCTCGGAAAGACGAGTCGAAGGCGCAATAAACGAACGGAATCAGGATCTTTCGATCTTGCGGCGAGTCGCAGAATTTTCATTGATACCACGCATGGGGCGAGGCT
>JASDVE010000340.1:9275-11225 GCA_041891195.1 Myxococcota bacterium
GCGGCGAGGCTCAGGCCGCGACTTGTCCGCGATGCGCCCGTAGGGGGGGGGCGTTGAAGGACGTCGCCAACGCGATTATGCACGCGATGGCGAAGCCGATCGCGTGCAGGGTGTCGAATTTCGTGTCTCCGGTTTACGTGGGCAAGATGGCGAAACCTCGGTTCAGTGGTTGGCGGGCGCGGGCGTAGCGATCAGGACTGACCCGACCGGTTGCGATGATCTGGAATGCCATCGTTCTCGAGTTGTGCGTCAATCTCTTCGGGGCTGTGTATCGGGCCCTTATCCACTCCGGGACAGTGGCGTCTCTCCGAAGTCCATTGATATTCGCTTGTCAAATTGGCGCGCCAAAATGGATAGGTGAGGCATTGTCGCGGTCGAGATGTGTAGACCTGACAGCCAGTCGTCTCGTCCCAAAATATGCAGTCTTGATTGCGCTTCTGGCTCAGCACGAGGCCTCGACGTCCTGCACGCTTTACATAGGTGGCGCGGAACTCGTCGACACTTCGTTCGACATGCTGAGCGAGTTTTTCGATCTCTTCGTCGCTCACCCAAACGTTGCCGGGACCGCGGCAGCATCGGCCACATTGCGTGCATTCAAAGCGTAAGCCGTCTTTGTACCAGGGTTGGTTCTCGTCGGTCGGCATGGTGCACGCGAGCCTAGCATCGGGGGCTCGCGCCGGTCGCGTGCGATGCGCTGTTGTGGCGAACACCCCAAGTGGCTTTGCGGGTCGTAGTGACTATGCTTCGAACGAGTCAAATCGACATGGGGGGTGAAATGGAAAAATCTTGTCCGAACTGTTCGGCCAGCTTAGTGGGGCACTCTTGCAAGCTTCGATGTCCGCGTTGCAACTACTTCGAAAGCTGCAGCGATCTTGAACCATTCCCGACCGACTTCGTTGGCTTTAGGCCGATCGATCCCAAAGCGAAGCGCGAGCCCGACTCAAGCTGAGCAAGCGCGTGGCGTGGTTTACGATTCCTTCGGAAGCTTGAGCTTAAATAGATCGATTGATGTTCCGCCGTCGACCGCGATGACTTGCCCGGTGACGTACGAAGAAGCCTCGCTTACCAAGAACAGGACCATGTTGGCGATGTCCTGTTTCGCGCCGGCATAACCAAGGGGGCAGGGCGAGTCCCCGCCGGCTTCAATGCCCTCAAATCGATCCATGCCTTCGGTGTCCGCCGTTGCACCGGGCGCGATCGCGTTGACCCGAACCCCATGCGGACCAAATTCGACAGCTGACGTCCGGGTTAGTGAATCGACACCCGCCTTCGCAGCGGCGACGAGCGCGTGCAAGCTCACGCCCATGTTCTGAAACGGTGCCGTGATGTTGACGATGTGTCCGCCGCGATATTTGAGTTGGGATTCGAAAGCAGCCTTTGTCACGTTGTATGTGCCGCGCAAGTCGATGTCGACGACAGACCGAAAACCGTTGTACGAGATGCCCTGAATGGGGGCCGGGAAATTCCCGGCCGCGTTGTTGACCACAATGTCGAGCTGCCCGAATTGGCGCACGATTTCGTCGACCACGTGCTCTACTTCTTTACCTTCGCGAACGTCGCATTTTACCCAGATGCACTCGATGCCCTCTGCGCCGAGTTCGTCGGCCGTGGCGACGAGGTTCTCTTGCTTGCGACTTGCGATGCAGATCTTCGCGCCGTGGCGTCCCAAGCATCTTGCGATCTGCTTGCCGATGCCTGTGGCCCCGCCCGTGACGAGGGCGACTTTTGATTGCAAAATGTCATCGCGAAATACAGTCATACGCTGAATCCTCTCGTCCAATGCTGTGTATGGTGCGTGCCCCATCGATGGGTCGGTAGGATAGAGGTTTTGCGCATTGTGGGAATCCCAGGTTCAGCCCCCGAGCGCGGAATTTGACGTCTGGATGCGATGATCGAGCGCGCTGCCATGCTAATTTCAGCCCCTCAATTTTGGCCGCGCGATCCCGATGG
>JASDVE010000341.1:0-5536 GCA_041891195.1 Myxococcota bacterium
GTCTAGGCATTCGCTTCGAATGCTCGAGCTCTCAAACACGGCGCGTGCCACGCAAGCAAACTGTCCCTTCGTGAATCTGCCGACCGGCTGCGCGCAGTAGATTGCGTCGCTTTGCGGGGTCCGAGCTGTGCGTGAATGGGGATTTAATTCAGGTTGGAGCCAAAAGCCCGCTCAATTGCAGCCAGAAGTGCTGTGCGCAGCGATTGTTCGGGCGTTGCATTCCATTCCAGATTATCGATGGTCCCTTGTTGTGCCCCACGGGGGTTAGCGCCTGTTTTGTTGATCGCGCGAATAGCGCTGTGGCAAACTCGCCGACCTCATGCCCAACGACACCACTGTTGTCTGCTTGATCTGTGGCGACACGAGTCCGAGCCTGCGATATCAGATCACCCGGTTTCAAGTTCTCGAGTGCACAGCCTGCACGCAGATCTATCTCGACCCACTCCCGGACGAGCAAGAGATCCACGATCTGTTCGCCGAACTCTACGCGACGGGCGGCGGGTCGGTGCCCGAACTCAAGAGCTACTACGGCTTCTGCTACGACGACAGCCCCAGCAACCCGCTCGTGCAGTTGTACGAAAGTTGGCTCGACAAGATCGAGGCCCGACATGAGCCGGGCAGGATTCTCGACGTCGGCAGTGGAACGGGGCTCTTCCTCGCCATCGCGAAGCGACGCGGCTGGGATGTCTACGGCATCGACGGCAGCGTTGAGGCAACCGACTACGCGCGAGAACACTTCGGTCTCGACCTTTGGACCGGAGAATTTGAAGACTTCAAAAGTCGTGGCGAACGTTTTGATGTCATCACGGGATGGGACATCATCGAGCATTCGAGGGATCCGGTGTCGCTGCTTAAAGCGATGCGTGATGGTCTCTCACCGAATGGAAGCGTGGTGTTGTCGACGCCGGACCAAGACAGCGTACTCGATGTAATTGCGGGAGCGTTCTATCGCCTGACCGGCGGTCGTTCGACACGCGCGCTCGAAAAATTCTACATTGAACAGCACTTTTTTTACTTTACTGGGGCGACACTCGGCCAGGCGTTTGAGCGTGCCGGTCTTAGTGTCAGTTCGATCGAGCCCGAAGTTACTGACCTGCGGCGCCTCACGCTGAACCCAGTGATGCGTTTGATCCTTGTTGCCATGTTCGCTGTCGCGAAAAAGACCGGGCTCGAAAATCGAATTCTCGCGATGGCGTCACTGAATGACGTCAATCCGATGATCGATCGGATGGAGGTTTAATCTCATGACCAATTCGACCCTCCGTACTCTTGTCATCCTTCCCACGTATGACGAGAAGGACAACGTGACGCCATTGAGCGAAGAAATTTTGGGGTTGTCGTCCCGAATCGAGATCCTTGTGGTCGACGATGCGAGCCCTGATGGCACTGGAGACGTCGTAGAGGAGCTGGGAAAGCGAAATTCACGGGTTCATCTGCTGCGGCGAAGCGGGAAGTTGGGCCTAGGCACCGCGTACCTCGCAGGTTTTCAGTACGGCCTCGACAACGGCTACGACCTGATCTTTACGATGGACGCGGATCGCAGCCACAATCCCAAATATTTGCCCGCCATGTTGGAAATGCTTAACGAAATGGACATGGTAGTGGGGTCCAGGTACGTGCCGGGTGGTGGCATCGATAACTGGCAAATGCATCGTAGGTTGCTGTCGAACTTTGCAAACTTCTACACCCGTGCCGCGCTTCGCGTCACGGTGCATGACTGCACTGCCGGTTTTCGCGGGTACCGACGCGAAGTGCTCGAAACGGTGGACCCGTTCCGTGTCAAGTCGTCGGGGTATTCTTTTTTGTATGAGATGGTATGGCGAGTGACGCGTGCCGGCTTTCGCATTGGCGAGGTCCCGATCGTGTTCGAACCGCGTTTCGCGGGAGCGTCGAAAATTAATTCATCGGAAATTTACATCGCCGCGTTTCGGGTTCTGATGATTGCTCTCTTCCCGCCCAAGGTTCCGAAGCGGAAGGATCACTAGCGGCGGCCGGTTTACGGCTCGCGCCGCTTCATCCCAAACCAAGCTTCGCCACCACCCTGTAATTTTCGCGTCTGCCGGTACTGGCGCTGTAGGTAGTCACTGACGTTTGGGAAGAGTACGGCGAAGGGTTCGAACTCTGGGTACATCACGGGGTTATAGACGACGCATCGTGTCCCTGCGGCGTCGAGGCTTTCGATGATACGACTGCCGTCGACGTTGCCCGGGATCGTGAGGTCGTAGCGCGATGCGTTCGGGCGGTCGCTCAAGAAGTAAACGATCGGCATGTAGGGAGCGACGAAAATGGCTTCGTCCGGGCTGGCGCATTGCTGCGCGAACGCGACGGCCTCCGCGTAAAGCTGCGCTTGTGCCGGTGTGACGTGCAGGCTTGCGCGAGGCAGGTCGAGCGAAGTGTTGTTCCAACGCGCGACATCCATAGACGCGAGCACCGCAATTGCGAGCAAGCATCCGACGGACGTTGCAGCGACGGCGCGAAAGGCCCGTGCCGCAGGAGCGCTGCGCGCGTGGAGTGCGCGGTCGAACCCCGCAGCCGCCAGCCCAATCAACAAGAGCACCGGGGGGAGGACGAATGCGAGATGTGACCACACCGCGGACGGGAATATTCCCAAGAAGAACATGGGAGCAAAGATCACCCCGGCGCGAACACCCCGGCGCTGTGCAGCATTTTTGCTGCGGACGCCGAAAAACCAAACTGCGGGTGCGAGAAATAGCGCAGCAACCGGGATGCCATACGAGAGCCGAATCGCAGCACCTTGAAGCGCCGCATTTACAGGACTTCCCAAGATGGCTTCGCCGTGTATCAGTTTGTTGAAAACGTAGGGTGGCGAATACAGGAAGGTGAAGCGTATGTCGCCCTGCGGATGTGAACCCAAGATGGGCGGGATGGGGTTGTTGAACGACTTCATCTGATCCCCACCAATTTGAATCACGGTGGATTGAACGAAATCGCCGAGTGTCCCGGTGAATATGAAATAGGTCGCAACGCCGAGTGTTACTGCGAGCCCTGCGGCCGCAACGGGCAATAGAATCGTTGGCCAGGATTGAGCTGCCAACGTACTGTCGCGACGGTTTGCGAGCAGGCCCAACAGCAACGCCGCAAAGCTGAAAGCGCCGAAGTTCTGTTTGCAGAACACGGTGAGTGCCAGGCTCGCACCCAGCGCGATCGCCACCTTGCGACTGCCGTCTTCGAGATACCGCAGGAGTAGATAGAAGGACATCATTGCGAGTGCGAGGGCGAGGGAGGAATAGTTGAACATCGCGAGCACGGGAAAGCTGATGGGAACGACGGCGATGTAGAGCAGCGGTGGGGCGAGTGCCCAGCCGCGCAACATCATGCGCGCACCGGCCAACCACAAACACACCGCGATCGTGCCATTGGTCGCGACTTCGGCGTACCGCGTGACGATCAAGTCGTTTCCGAAGATGTTGAAGAGCAGGGCGGTGAGGTGATAGATCCCGGGAAAGATGCCGGTGTGGAGGTCGCGATAGAGAAGCTTGCCGTCCTGGAGTCCCATTGCGAGCGCGGCAAGATGCCCCTCGTCCATTGGGACGATCGAGCGGTCAAAGGTTGCAAGCTGACTTAAAACGGCGACCGCGAAAATGGCCAGGCCGACCACAGCGGTCGTGTTGCCCGAGCGTTCGTCGAGCACACTGGGTGGGTTTGATGTCGAGTCTTGCGAACTGCTCTTGGTCAACGCGCTTCCCTTCGCAGAGGAGCTTAGCTGTAGGTTGGCAAGATCCGCATCGAAGAGATGGTGTGGGGGGAACCAATGGCGTTTGGGCGGTAGCTAACTGATCGCGTAAACTCAGACAGTCGCGTACAACGATCGCGGCAAAGCGGTTTGGAGATCACCTCAACATGACCCTTGGGCGGGTGTCCTTTGCATTGATCGTGGCTACTTCCGCCGCCTGCGGGCTGATGGCGGGCTACTTGCTTGCGCCGTCGCCTCTGGTTGAAGCGCATGGGGTGGCAGACGCGCAAGAGCGTCAGCGCGAAGCGATGGCACAATGCGAATCGAAGGCTTTGGCTAGAACCCCGTCTGCCGATTATTTTGCACTCGAACGAAAGCTCGCCGAAGCGCGAGTGCTTCGCGAAGCCCTTGAAGCCAAGCTCGCGCGCGCGCTGGCAGATCGATCGGGCCCGGTGGCGATCGATCGTCCTGAGGATCGCAGTCGTGCTGTGGCGGAGCGCGGCGAACACGATTTGACGCCCAAGCCTCAACCTCCCATTGGTCGACACGCCAAGCAGGCGAAAAAAACTGAGGAATGGTTCAATCGCGCTGCCCTGGTTGAATCGGGTCTTTCGAGTTCCGAAATCGAAGAAATCGAAACGCGCTGGGAAGAGTACGAAATGGAAAAGCTCTATCTCACCGACGAAGCGACGCGGGATGGCACTGCACAGTCGAAGCAGTTCTACGAACAACTGGCAGAGATCAACCGACAGATTCGCGACGATTTGGGGAACGATTCCTATGATGCGTTTCTGTTCGCCACGGGGAAACACAATCGCGTGGTTTTGAAACAGGTGATCACGAACTCGCCGGCAGGCTATGCGGGACTTCGGGCCGGAGACGTCGTGGTTCGTTACGGGGGCGAGCGCGTCTTTCATCCGATCGACTTCAAGAAGGCGACGAGTCGCGGTGACTCGGGCGCGGCTACGTCGCTAGACGTGTGGCGGGACGGCGAAATTTTGCAGTTCAGTGTGGGTCGCGGACCTCTTGGGGTGCAGCTGCAGCCCAAGGTGGCTGCGCCAGACCGAAGCCTTTAGCAGCCTGCTATGACATCACTCGCTCGTCTTTGAACTCTTGCGACAGATGGCGAGCAGGTCGATGTCGTCGGGGGCCGCCGAAGCGATCGGGAAATCTTGGATCGTTGCTTCGGGCATGCCCGCGTCACTGTCCTGAATGCCACGTCGCACGAGCAACGCCCCCTTGGCGAACAACCAAGTGATCCACGATGCCGGAAGCAGATTGCGCAGTCCCAACGGATCGATGCGCATGATCTTGGCGATTCGCTCTAGGCGCGCGTCGAAGTAGGGCTTCACGTTTTTTGACATCCCGACGCCGTTCATTTCAACGGCGTCGAAGTAGGGCGCGAGGCATGCGCGCAATTCTTCTGCTTCGTATTCGTGCACGTGAAACGGGTTGATCTTGTCCGAGGTGTGCACGTTGGGCGTCGTGATGATCGCCATGCCGCCAGGCGCGAGCAGCCTGGAAATCGATTCGAGATAGACGTGGGGATCTTCCAAATGTTCGATCACCTGAAAGCTGATGACCAAATGGAAGGAGGCCGACACCAAGGGGTTCCCGCGCAAGTCCGCGCGTACCCAGTCGATGTTGTCGCGAAGGTTTGCGGAATCCGGCGCAATTCGATCGAGGCCCACAACCCGCGGGAGCGCGTCGGCGAGCTCGGCTGTGCCGTAACCCGAGCCGCAGCCGAGGTCGAGCAAGCGCTTGGACGAGTCTGCACAACTGAGTGCGTAGAGGTAGGGCGCGCGGTGCCGGGCAAGGTCGACGCCAAATAGCGAACTCCCG
>JASDVE010000341.1:5546-29655 GCA_041891195.1 Myxococcota bacterium
CTCTATCGGTCGTTGGTCGCGCAGTTTAAAGGTCTTCGTGATCGGATTGCGCCGCTTCACCCTTGGCTGCCGCGTAGGCTTCACGGGTGAACTCTCGCGCAAACGCCACCCCAATGAGAGACCGGACGACGATCATGCCACCTGCGAGGGTGATGCTACAAGCAAGCAATGTTTCTGCTGAGCCGTAGGCGCCAAAGAATTCGACCATGGCGACTTGTCCGGGGCCGATCCCCGCCACCGCGGGCAGCATCGAAACCATTACCACCCCTGAAAAATTGACCAGTAAGGCCCCGAGTGGAACTTCGACTCCGAATGCATGAAACGCCGCCCATCCCATCATCTGGAAAACGAGCACGAAGCTGAAGCGGAGAACGGCGAGTTCGATGAGGTCGCGCGTGGGGGCCTGGCGCGGCGCGCGGAAAATTTCGAGATCCCGGAGGCGGTCGAAGGGACCGAGAGAAAACGGCGCACGGAGGAGTGCGAGCCCGCCCACGATCACCGCGATCAACAGCACGATTATTCCAAACTGAAGTTCAACACCGGTTTCGGATACAAGCGCTGCGCCGATGGCGACCATCGAAAGCACCATGCCGAGGTCGAACATCATGATCATCATCACGCTACCGGCCGCTTCGGCAAGCCCGACCCCCGCTCTGCGGCGGAGCAACACCGTGAGGGTTGCGGCGCCGAGTGCGTAGTGGACGATCGCGAGCAAGTAGCTGGCTGCTTTGACCCGCGCTGCGATGAGCAGCGTGAAGTCGCTGCGCGTTCGGTGAAGTACGCGACGAAGGGTGATGGCTTCGAGCAAAAGCGTTATGGCGCCGAAGGCGATCAGCGCGGGGGCGAGGATCATCGCCGCTTCGGGGGTGATCTCCGCCATGACGGCGCGGAAATCGATGGTGGTACCCAGGTAGCCTGCAGCGACTAAGCTGATGGCGGTGGGGAGGCCCCATTTGATCCATGGATTGGTTCGCGATTCGGTTGTGTTCGGTTCGCCGGTCGTCATCGCGGGTTCAGTTCCCTGCTCGTGCGTCGTCAATGGCTGCGGCCATTTCGGTTGCGGCGCGATCCCAATCAAAGGTCTTCGACCATGCGAGGGCGTGGGTAGACATTTCTGCGGCGAGGGCATCGTCTTCGAGGAGTTGACCGATGCGGTCTCGGAAACCTTCGACGTTGCGGTGCTCGACGAGGTAACCGGTCTCGCCGTCGCGCACCGAATCCCGCAAGCCGTCGGCGTTGGTGGCAACCACGGGCGTGCCAAGTGCGTTGCTCTCGATAATTGTGAGCCCCCAACCTTCTTTTTCAGACGGACAAACGCATACTCGAGTCTCGGCGATCAACTGGTCTCTCTCTTCATTGCTAATAAAGCCGGTGAAGTGGGTGCGGTCGTCGATGCCAAGTTATTTGGCGATGGCTTCGAGAGACTCGCGGGCGACACCCTTTCCGATCACATAAATCTCGAGATCAGGAAAGCGCGAAGTGAGTGCAGCACAAGCAAGAAGCATGATGTCGACGTTCTTGTAGACCTCGAGACGGCCGACGTACGCGATCCGCATCTTGCGTGGTGTTTCGGTATCGGCAACGACTTCGGTGGGTTCGATGCCGCAGTGGCTTACGCGCACCCAGTCTGCGTCGACACCGCGCTTGATCAAGTCGGCCTGGCTGCTTTCAGAGATCGCGACGAAGGGCAGCCGCTTGTAAAGAGCAGGAATTAGGAGTTCGGTCGACCATACCGCCGCAGCGACCGGCCACGGAACTTGTTGAAATGCAACTTCACCAAACAAGTGATGACAGATCGCAAGTACCGGTGCAGCGGAATAGACCGGCGAGTAGAAGGGGACCTTGTTGAGACATTCGACGACGACGTCGAAGTTGCCTTTGCGCGTTTCACGAAAAGTCGTGTACGCCACGCGGGGGTAGTACGTTGGGATCCCGCCCAGGCGCCATACCCGCATGCCGTCAATCTCGTCGACCGCGGCTCCGTCACGAAAGCCTGATGCGGCGAGGGTGATTTCATACCCTTGCGCGGCGAGGCGACGGAAGATCTCGGCGACATGGATTTCCGCACCCCCCGCTTTGGGGTGTTGTGGATCGCGCTCGTTCAGCACGAGCACCCGGCACGGCGAGCTCACAGTCGTCGAGTCCTAAATGCGGCCAAGCGCATCAGATATGCGCAGCCACCAAACCATCCACAGCGCTTCAAAGGCAATGCCGAGACTAAGTTTGGACTCTCCGCGGGTACGGTCGACGAAAAAGAAGGGAAGTTCCTTTACGCGCGCGCCGTATTTGTTGAAGCGGTAATTCATTTCGATCTGGAACGCATAACCGTCGGACTGCATGTGCTCGAAGCCGATTTTTTCGAGGAGTTCGCGACGGATGCAGCGGAAACCGCCCGTCGCGTCGGTGGTCGACAGTCGCGTGACGAAGCGCGCGTAAACGTTGCTGAAGTAGCTGATCAAGATACGTTCGATCGGCCAGTTCACCACGGTGATGCCGTTGATGTAGCGAGAGCCCATGACGATGTCGTGGTCTTCGATTTCGACGAGCATCTCCTTGATGGTGGCCGGGGGATGCGAAAAGTCGGCGTCCATCTGGAGCACGATGTCAGCTTCGAGGCGAAGGGCTTCAGCAAGACCAGCGCGATAGGCGGCGCCAAGCCCCGCTTTTTCTGAGCGATGCAGGACATGGACGCGCCCGGTCTGCTGGCGCAGGTCGTCCGCGACCTTGCCCGTGCCGTCTGGGGAGTTGTCGTCTACCACAAGGATTTCGATCCGATCGTCCTGTGCAAGCACTTCGGAAACGATCAGCGGAAGATTCTCCACCTCGTTATAGGTGGGGATGATGACGATGACGCGGGACATTTGGGGCTCCTTACAGCGTCGATAGCTTAGTCGAATCGCTCCCTAATGCACGAACACAGCCTCTCTTCCGTGTTGCGACGGACCCGCATTGAGGTTGCGTATGGGTGTGAGGGCATTGCCGTCGGGCGATGTTGTTCGCGCTTCAAGTCGGTGGTTGTCCGCTACGCTTCTCGACCCAACGCTCTCATGGAGCACTTGTCGGCCCGTGTTGATTTGTGTAAATTCAAGTCGATTCACGTGGACGAGGAACGGCGTGAGCGCTCGAATGTCAAATACGACGGCGGATTCGTGGCAATATCGAACAACAGTCGGGGCGATCAAGGCGGACTCCATCACGTGAGCCACGCGCCACCCCCCATGGCGTTGCTCGTCGCAGCGGCCGGTGCTGTATTTGCGCTCGCACTCACGTTCTATCTCGCATTTGCACCGACGTTCACCAACGACTTTTGGTTTCACCTGAAGATGGGCGAGGTCTATTGGACGCTGGGTCCATGGCCACTCGCTGACCCCATGCTCCACACGGCACTCCCCGAAGCGCCGATTCAACACGAGTGGTTGTTTGGCGTCGCAATCTATTTCATTCAGTCGCTCACGGGTTTTTTTGGAGTTCGCGTATTTCACCTTTTTGCCGTGATGGCGATCCTGGGACTTGTGTTTCAGATCGCGCGACGTGCCACTGACAACGCACTCCTCGCATGCTGCGTGACGACGCTCTTTAGCGTGCTCGCTTGGACGCGTTTGTTCCAGGTGCGTCCGGACCTCGTCACGATTTTGGCGACACTCGCGACTTACGTTCTCTTGATGGAGCGTGATCGCGTGCCGACGGCCCGTCGATTCGCGGCCTTTGGCGTGTTGATGCTCTTCTGGGCGAACGTACATTCGCTCTTTGCCCTCGCGCCGTTGCTCCTCTTTGCCGTGGTTCTCGGACTCGGTGTGCGAGCGCTTGTCGCTGTAATCATTTTCGAGGGCTCCGAAAAGGAAAGCACTCTTCAATCGGCGAGAAGCATCGCCGTGGCCCTTACGTTCGCGATCGTGCTCGCGGTCGTGGTTTCTGTTGCGAACCCGCGTGGCATCGAACAGCACTTCACGTTCTTTACTTCGTCGAGTGATGCCGCGATTTGGGCAGTAAAAGACGAGTGGTCGCACTTCGACCCGTTTGATGTTGCGAACCACCCGGGTTCGGTGAGTCCTTTGCTCTGGACCGTGATGAATGGCGTGATCGTGGCGTTTGGTTTCACTGTTCTCGCTGGTCTTACTTCAGTGGGCAAACGGCGGGCCAACACCCTCGACGTGTTCAACCCCGCGACCTTTGCCCTCGGTGCCGCTTCGATCGTTGCGATCCTGGTTTCTGTTCGCTTCCTATGGATGGGCGTGTTTCCACTTCTGTTCGTCGGCCAAGCGATCGTGCGTTCTGAGCTGCGAAGTGACACCCGCGAAATCGTTTCGTGGCTGTTGGCGCTGACGACGCTCGTCGTTTCGATTCAGTTCTATCGGGTCGGAGGTTTTGCGACGACTGCGGCGCGTTTGCCGGAGACCCTCTCGGACTACGTCCAAACCCCATACCTTTCTCGCAAGTATCACATCGAGGGCGTTCAATTTCTTCGAGACACCGGGGTCGAGGGCCGGCTCTTCAATAGTTATGGCATGGGGGGGTTCCTTGGCTACTGGCTGTCCCCCAAGCTCACGACATTTATCGACAGTCGAACCGAGCACTATTCGCCCCAGGTCATGCAGGAATACTCGCGCGTTTCGGCGATGCGCGAACTTGGCGGACGCCGAACCTTCCTCGATATTTTGGACCGCCGCAAAGTCGACTTCTTTTTTGGAGTTGGCATGCCCAAGGGCTTGATGAAGCGCTCCGGCGCGAGTGAAATCACCACCGGACATCTCGAGGGAATCGCCGGCTGGGTTGTCGTGTCGCGCTCAATTCATCATGCGATCTACTTGCGCGACCTGCCTCGCAACGAAGCGAACTTCGAAAGAATCGAGAAGTACTACGCCGCGGCTGGGATCCCGTTTCGCCGTGATCTCGGATTCGATGCCGCCGCCGCAATCCATACGGACTTGGACTGGTCCCTCGATCACGCGTTGCTCACCCCCGACCACGCTAAGAAGATCGTGGTGCGCAATAGTGCGGATCGAGGGATGAAGGCCGGTGGCCTCGATGCGCTCGCATGGACCTACGTATTAAGTGGTTCCTACGACGCCGTGCTGGAAGTCGAACGCGAACTTGCAGAGGTACGCCCGGTTTCGAAGACGAGCTTACGGCGGGCAATCTACGCATCGTTAAAACTCGAAAAGATCGCAATCGCCAAACAGCGTGCCGCCGCTCTGGTTGCGATGTCGTCGAACGACACCGATTCGCTGATTTTCCAGCAACTCGTTACTGCGTTTTCAGAAACGGCTTCGTTGCCGAGTGACCCGAGAAATCGCGGCGCCCGGTCAGTTGCGCTTGCACGTGTGGTTCAGCGCGTGCCCTTGCTCAGTCAATTCGAAGCCGCATTGCTCGAGCGAAGTTTACCTGGCGAACCCCGAGTCGATGCGAATGACGCGAGAAGCGACTAGGGCCCGGCGTTAGTTTTCGCGAACGAACGTCGTGAGCCCGCCGACCACGGTGCGATCCACCTTGATGTCGCGGATTCGCGTGGGGTGCGCGATCGGATTTTCTGCGAGAACCACCAGGTCAGCAAACTTTCCAGTTTCGATTGAACCGCGATTGTCCTCTTGAAAGATCTGCCATGCGGCATCAATGGTGACAGCCCGTAACGCTTCGATCACTCCGATGCGTTCTGCGGGGCCGATCACCCTGCCAGACGTCGAAAGACGATTGACTGCTGACCAGACGAGCAGCGTCGGTTGCATCGGGACAACTGGGGAGTCGAGGTGAATCGAAAACGGCACTTCTTTCTTGAGTGCCGTCGCCGCGGGACTCATGCGTGCGGCGCGTTCGGGGCCCATGAAAATGTCGCGATGTCGATCCCCCCAGTAGTAGGTGTGCGCGACAAAAAAACTGGGCGTGATGCCGAGTTGCTTCATGCGGTCGAGTTGATCGTCGCGGGCCATTTGGGCGTGGATCAAAATCAAGCGCGGATCGTCACGCTTGTGCTTGCTTTGAGCGTCTTCGACCGCATAAATGATGTCGTCGATCGCCGCGTCACCATTGCCGTGTATCGCCATCTGAAGATCGGCACTGTGAAGCGTGGAAACCAACTCGGCGAGATCTTCGCGCTTGAGGGTTGGATAGCCGCGGTAGTCGACGTCACCTTCGAACGGCACGTGATAGGGCTCGGATAGATATCCCGTGTAACCCTGGATGGACCCGTCGCCGACAATTTTGATCGCGCCCAATTTGAAGTAGTCGTCTTGGTAGGAAGACGGATCCATCTCGCCGCTGACAATCTTTCGGCCGACGTCGGCGTCGCCAAAGAGTTCTAGGCGAAACGGGACCTTGCCCAGCATGTGGGCCAGATAAAGACCGTCGATGATGAGTTCGTTCGAGAGCCCGCTCTGCGCGGTTGTCACTCCTACGGAGCTGTATTCCGCAGCCGCGTGATCAATCATTTCGAGCAAACCGCTCGCGCCGATGTTCATGGCCTTTTCCGACAAAGGCCGTGCGGCGGTTTCTTCGAGGACGCCTGAAGGGTGCCCATCCTCTTCCCGTCGAATGATTCCACCTTGAGGGTCGGGCGTCTCTGCGGTGATCCCCACGAGTTCGAGGGCTTTGGTGTTGGCGACCGATAGATGACCCGAAACATGAGACGCGACGATCGGATGCTCGGTCGAAGCGCGGTCGAGATCATGTCGGGTCGGGTGTCGTTTTTCGGCGACGAGGGTGTCGTCGTAAGCAAGCCCCATGATCCATTCGCCTTTGGGCTTTTCCGCCGCGTAAGTGCGAAGTTTTTCGACGATCTGTTCGATCGATTCGATCTCGCCAATGGGTGGGCTGTTGAGGTCCACCGCCTGGGTGACGAGCCCGGTTCCCGGGAAGTGTCCATGGGCGTCGATGAACCCAGGTATCAACGTCCGCCCACCGAGATCATGCACCTCGGTTCCAGATGTAATCATCGCCTCGATCTCCGCGCGTGTTCCCACCGCGGTGATTCGTTCTTTCTCGATGAAAACCGCCTCTGCGACTTCGTTCGTCGTATTCATGGTTAACACGTTGGCATTCACGAATGCCTGGCTCGCTGGCGGCGACGGGCGGCGCGTGAGCATCGCGAACGCGATCCCCAACCCAACGATCAACACCAAAAGTGAGATGCCCGTTTTTTTCAACACCTGAAGTGAACTCCTTTGACCACGCATTACGCGGTCGGGACGTGAGTCTCGAATAAGTTGGGCTTCGAGTTAGACCTGCGACTCAATCGCGTGCGACATCGAACCGAGACTGCAATCGAATGTCCCTCGACGAAGCCCCGACGCGCACTTCGAACGAGCCGGGGTCGACCGTCCACTCGGAGGCGTCTGGGTCGTAGTACGACATGGCTCGCGCGTCCAACTCAAACCGGACGACTTGTGAGGCACCGGGATCAAGCTCGATCTTTTCAAACGCGCGCAGCTCTTGCTCCGGGCGCGGGAGCCGGCACTCATCGTCGTGGACGTAGACCTGCACGACTTCGCTTGCTCTTCGCTCACCAACGTTCGTCACTTCGACTTCGAGTGAAAGCGATTCGCCGACCGCAACGCTTTTCCGATCAAGCTTTAGGTTTCGGTATTCGAACTTGCTGTACGAAAGCCCGTGTCCGAACGCGAAGCGAGGGGCCACGTCATGGGTGTCGTAGTGGCGATAGCCCACGAACAAGTCTTCGCCGTAGTGAATCTGGCCATCTTCGCCCGGGTAAAACTCCAAGGCGGGGTTGTCTTCGTAGCGACGCGGGATCGTGGTTGGGAGACGCCCGCCCGGCGACGCATCGCCAAAGATTACATCTGCGATCGCATGTCCCATCTCTTGGCCGGGGTACCAGACCTGCATAATTGCGGGAGCTTGCTCTTCCCATTCCATGGCGATCGGGGAGCCTGCGTTGATCACCACTGCGGTACGCGGGTTCGCCGCACCCACGCGTTCAATGAGTTCGGCCTGTCGTCCCGGCAGCGCCAGGCCGCAGCGGTCGCGACCTTCGGATTCCCATTCGGGGTTGAGTCCAACGACGATCACCGCGCAGTCCGCTTCGCTCGCCGCCGCGATCGCGCGTTCCATCATGTCGTCCGGTTCAGGGACGAGGCAACCACACGTGAAACCGATCATCCCAGGTGCGCCCGCACAGCTGTATTCGATCGTGAGCTCGTGTCGGGAGCCGGCTTCGAGCGAGATCGCATATTCAATCTCGGTCGTACCGCCGCCATAGAATGCGTCGCCTTTCGTCTGCGACGTCCAGTTGTCGAGGACACATGCGCCGTCGATGATGAGCCGACTCAAACCGCTACTCCGCAGGGTGAAGCGGTACTCGCCGCTTTCAGGTGCGATGAACACGCCGCTCATGCGCGCCGAAAATGAAGCGAAGTCGACGTTTGGATCGAAACCGTTCATCCAAACGCAGTCGGCACGACGCCTTGCCTGGGTTGTGATCGGGGCTCCTTCGAGTTCGAGCCCCGCGAAGATCTCAGTCATGAGGCTTGGTGTTTTGTGGTCCGCGCCAAGTTCAATCCATCGGGTGTCGAGAGTGGGGATGTCTTCGCGGTGATTCGTGCAGCCGCGCTCGTGCAGGACCCGTACGCCTTCGCCGGCCCGCGCCTGCAAACCGGCAAGAGGTGTCACGGTTCGGTGCGGCGCGACGTATGCGCTGCCTCCGCCTTGCATCATCGCGACTGCGGCATTGGGACCGATCACCGCGATACTTTTAATCTGCGAAGCGTCGAAGGGAAGCGTCGCGCTTTCGTTTCGAAGCAAGACGGTGGCTTCAACTGCTGCGGTTCGTGCGAGGGCGCGGTCTTCGGGGAGATCGTTCGCGACTTCGACGTCCGGCACCGGGCCGTCGAGGAGCCCCGCGCGTTCGTGGACCGAAAGCACTCGGCTCACCATCTGGTCCAGGGTCGCGAGACTCACTTCGCTTTGTTCGATCGCGTCACTGAGCTTCTCACCCCAATGACGAACGGGGCCGGGCATTTCGAGGTCGAGGCCTGCGTTCGCGGAAGCCGCGGTGCTCTGGGTGCCGAACCAGTCGGAGATCACAAAGCCGTCGAAGCCCCATTCGTCGCGCAAGATCTCGGTGAGGAGTCGAGGATGTTCAGCGCAGTACGTCCCGCCCACGCGGTTGTAACCCGACATCACCGACCAAGGCTGCGCTTCTTTGACCGCCGCTTCGAAGGGGTGTAAATAAATTTCTCGAAGCGCCCGCTCGCTCAGTTCACTGCTGATTGTGTGGCGCTCAAATTCAGAATCGTTGCAGGCAAAGTGTTTGAGCGTGGCGCCGACGCCTTGGCTCTGAACTCCGCGCACGAACGCAACCGCGGTGCGCGCAGAAAGGTGGGGGTCTTCCGAATAACATTCGAAGTTGCGCCCGGCGAGAGGGCTGCGATGAATGTTGATTGTTGGGGCAAGCAGGAGACGCGCCGCTTTGCTGCGCGCCTCGCGGCCAAGGGCTGCGCCAATTTGTTCGACCAGGGTCGGGTTGAAGCTCGCTCCGAGCGCTGTGCCGCAAGGGAAGCAGGCCGAAGTGGTGAAGCCTTCGAAGTGCCGACCGCGCGCACCGTTGGGGCCGTCGCTGACCTTGAGGTTTCCGATCCCGAGTCGCTCAACTGCGTGGTTGTTCCACATATCTCGGCCGCTCACGAGGCCGATCTTTTCGTTGAGTTCGAGTTCGCTTACGAGTTTGTCGACGCGTTGGCTCATGGTGGTTCTCCGTGATTTTTGGTGGTTCTCGGTGGTTCTTCGTGAAATCGAACTGTGACTAGCGAAAACATTGATCTGCGAAGCGGCGCACGCCGTCGACCGCGTCGTGTGCCCCCGCAAAGGGACGAACGATCAGGTCGGTGACGCCGGCGTCTTCGAACTGCGTGAGTTCTTCCCGACGGGTCACGGTAGCGCCCGTGATGAACCGAAAAGCCTGGCCGTCCGTTCCATATTCGCGTCGTAGGGAGCCGAGTTCTTCGATTCGTTTGCGCGCGGTTTCCGGAGTGTTCAACATCCCGATCCAACCATCGCCCATGCGCGCGGCTCGCCGCAGTGCGGGTTTTGATTCGCCGCCAATCAAGATGGGGGGGTGTGGGCTCTGCGTGGGCTTGGGTTCAAACATGACTTCTTCGAACCGATAGAACTCGCCTTTGTGGGTAATGGTGTCCTGTGTGAAGAGCCGGCGACAGATGGACAACGACTCATCGAGGCGCCGTCCTCGGGTCGAAGGGTCCATGCCCGTGGCGTCCCATTCTGTGCGCAGCCAACCGGCGCCTACCCCCACGTCGGCGCGCCCATTGGAAACAGCGTCGAGGGTGACGATCGCCCGGGCCGCGACAAACGGATGGCGCAGGCCCAGTAAATAGACATTGGTGCCGAGGCGAATGCGCTCGGTTCGACCCGCGAGATACGAGAGCATCGCGAACACATCAAAAACCGGAGTCGACGGAGGCACGGGCGGTGTGTCTTGGCCGGGATGAGGAGAGCCCGTCATGTTCGTGGGAAAAACGAGATGTTCGGGCATCCAGGCCGTCGAATACCCGAGCTGGTCTGCTTCGATTGCGAGGTCTTCGAATACACGCGGGTTCAACATGCCTAGTGCGACGCCGATCTTCACGAAATAATCGCTTTCAATTCGGGCATGGCTGCGGGCTCGGCTCCAAATTCCACGTGCGGCCCGCACACGCTAACGAACCATTCCGGCGCAAACCCGCGACGTTGAAATTCAAATCACGTCTATCCCCCGGGGATTTTAAGCGCACCGGCTGGGCTGTGTGAACAAATCGCTGCAATTGATCTGCCTTTATGCTCACATTTACACGGGTGGGCGTATTTGGGCCCGGTGCGGAGCTATAATTTTGGCCTTGGCGGGATCTTCAGAAGATTGTTGGAGATGACGATCAAACCATGACGTGGAGATAACTTGATGGCAGCAGCGCCCCGCAAGATCCGCTTGGATGGCAGTCTTCACCCAGACTTCCAAAACGTCGCAAACCTCTTCGAGGGAATTCTCGAACGCCAGGCCGGCGGTTCGGCACTTGCGATCTACCATCACGGTGAGTGCGTCGTTGATCTCTGGGGCGGCGATCTCGACAGTCATGGCACGCCCTGGAAGCGCGACACCATGGCAACAAGCTTTTCCACCACCAAGGGCGTGACGTCAACTCTGATTCACATTATGGCCGATCGAGGCCTGATCAATTACGACGCAAAGGTGGCAGAGTACTGGCCCGAATTTGGGCAGTGCGGCAAAGACAGCATCACGGTGCGCCAGGTCCTAACCCACCAAGCGGGCCTGTATCACATCCGGCAGATGATCGATAACGCAGTGCGTATGAACGACTGGGACCACATGGTGGGCGCGATCGAACGCGCGGAGCCTGCCCATATCCCCGGTGATCGCACGGGATACCACGGTCTCACCTACGGGTTCTTGGCCGGAGAAATACTGCAGCGCGTCACAGGCACGCGCTTTTCGGATCTGGTGCAGAGTGAGATCGTTGAGCCTCTTGGGCTCGACGGCATGTACATCGGGGCCCCCGAATCGGAACTCCACCGAGCGGCAGAGTTGATCTGGTCACGGCCGAGCAAGGCGATCCAGGGGATGCGCGAAGGAGCGGTCCCGAGTTGGCTCGAAGATGCCGGCGCCAAGGCGTCTTCACTCGTGAGTCACGGTCTGGGCACGATCGGCTTCGATCTTGATATCGGGAGCATGATGGATGCCCTCGTGCCCTCGAAAATCGCCAAATTTGAATTCGACGGCGCCGAAACCATGAAGGCCTCGATCCCCGCCGCAAACGGCCTGTTTACTGCTCGCTCGCTCGCGCGGATGTACGGCGCTCTGGCGCGGGGCGGCGAAATAGACGGGACGCGACTGCTGTCCCGTACAGCACTGCGGCGCGCAATCGAACCCCAGCCGGAAGCCCAAGGTCGTTCGGTGCTTCCGATCGATATGGGTTGGCGGCTCGGATACCACAGCGTGCCCACCACCCAAGGCATCCCAAAGAAAGCGTTCGGCCACTTCGGTTTCGGCGGCTCCGGCGCTTGGGCAGACCCAACCCGCGAGCTTTCGGTCGCCCTCACCGTCAACTGCGGCACGGGAACACCCTTCGGTGACCTACGGATCGTGCGCCTCGGCGGTGCGGCGCTTGCTACTGCGCGAAAGCGAGACGGCAAATATGTTTCGCCCGTCGCGCGCGGCGTGGAAGAGCAGTGGAACAAGGCACTTAGCTGGTTTGATCGTTCGAACCTGTCGTCTTCCTACTAGCCGACCGCACCTGCTTCGCGCAGCGCTTTGATTTCGTCGCCGCCGAAGCCTGACTCGGTCAAGATTTCGTCGGTGTGTTCGCCTGCACTCGGCGGCAGGCGTTCGATTTCTGAATCGGTTCGGCTGAAGCGAGGGCAAGGGCGCGGTTGCCCCACGCCGTTGATTTCGATGAACGTTCCGCGCGCGGTGTTGTGTGGGTGCTCGCGCGATTCGGCGATCGATAGCACGGGGGCGAAGCAGACGTCCGTGCCTTCCAGAAGCGCGCACCAATCGTCGCGGGTTCGTTCGAGGAAGAGCGCTGCGACGCGCTCTTTGAGTTCAGGCCATTTGGCCTGGTCCATCTGGGGAAACTCGGCCGGATCGAGTTCGAGCTTCTGCAAAAGCAGTGCGTAGAACTGAGGTTCGAATGAGCCAATTGAAATCCACTTCCCGTCTTTGGTCTCGTAGGCGTCGTAGAAGTGCGCGCCACTGTCGAGCATGTTGGTGCCGCGCTCTTCGTTCTGGAAGCCAAGCTGTTGGGTTGCATGAAAGATCGTCATAAGCGCGGCCGCACCATCGACCATCGCCGCGTCAACGACCTGGCCTTTGCCCGACTGATGCCGTTCGAGTAACGCGCACACAATGCCGTACGCCAGGATCAAACCCCCACCTCCGAAGTCGCCGACTAGGTTCAATGGGATGGTCGGGGGTTGTCCTTTGCGTCCGATCGGGGCGAGAGCGCCCGCCAGCGCGATGTAGTTGATGTCGTGGCCGGCCGCGTTTGCTAGCGGCCCCGTTTGTCCCCACCCCGTCATGCGCCCATAGACAAGACGTGGGTTTCGTTCGAGGCAGATGTCCGGGCCGAGGCCCAGGCGCTCCATCACTCCGGGCCGAAAGCCTTCGAGCAGAGCGTCGCTTGTTTCTACTAAGCGCAACAGTGCTGCGACGCCGTCTTCGTTTTTCAGGTCCATTGCAATGCTTCTGCGTCCGCGACCGAGCAAGTCCATCGACGGGTTGGGCCACATGCCTGGGCCCGGCCGTTCGACGCGAATCACTTCGGCGCCCATGTCGGCCAACATCATTGCGCCGAAGGGGCCGGGGCCGATGCCGGCGATTTCAAGGATGCGATAACCCGCGAGAGGTCCTGCCATGGAGTTTTCCTTTCATTACCTTACGCGGCCAAGGAGGCGCATTTTCGGTGGCGATACATTACGACAAAACTTCGAGCGAGGTCCCTGAACACGTCGTCGTGATCACAATTGATCGACCCGAAACGAAGAACGCCCTCGATCTCTATCACTTCCGCGATCTTGCCGCTGCTTGGCGCGATTTCAAGAACGACGACGATCTTTGGGTCGCAATTGTCACGGGTGTCGATCGCAATTTCATGGCGGGCGCGGATCTCAAGACCTTCATCCCGCAAGTGACCAAACTGCAGAAGGCCATTTCTGCCGGCGAGGTCGCCGAAATTGACGGCTGTCGCCTGAGTGATGCGACGTATGCAGTACTTCGCGGTTCGACGATCTACAAACCGATTATCGCTGCGATCAACGGCCCGTGCGTTGCGGGTGGGATGGAAATGCTCGGCGGTGTCGACATTCGCGTCGCCACATCGAACGCGAGTTTCGGCGTGATGGAACCCAAGCGAGGATTGTTCGCGGGCGGCGGCACGACGGTACGCTTGCCCCGGCAGCTCGCGTTCCCGGCTGCGATGGAGTTCTTGTTGACCGCCGAACGGTTTCCCGCTGAACGTGCATTGGAGCTTGGTTTGTTAAATGAGATTGTTCCGGAAGCAGAGCTTCGAGAGAAGGCCTTTGAGTGGGCATCGCGTATCACAGCGAATGCTCCACTCGCTGTTCAAGCCACAAAGGAAAGTGTGATGCGGGGGCTCGCCCTTGATCTCGACGAGGCCTACAAGGTCGAAAGCAAAATCGCGAGCGAGATCTTTCAAACCGAAGACGCGACGGAGGGGCCGAAGGCCTTCGCGGAAAAGCGCGAACCCAAGTGGCGGGCTCGCTAATGGACCCGCGAACCCCGTGCATCATTGGCGTGGCCCAGGAGACCTGGCGTGGTGTCGAACGCGACGCGCCCGAGCCCCTTGAGATCTGGGGTCAGATGGCGGAACGCGCGGCTGCGGACAGTGGCGGCCACGACGTACTGAGTGCCGTTGATTCTGTGAACATCGCGTATCCGATCTCATGGCAATACGACGACCCGACTGCTCGTCTTGCCGCACGCCTTGGTCTTGGTGACGGCGATCGAATCTATTCCGGAATCAGCGGAACGACGTCTCAAAAAATGCTCAACGAGGCTGCGCGCGAAATTTTTGCGGGGCGCCGAGAAATGGCACTCGTGGTGAGTGGTGAAGCGCTCGCGACCAAGCGTCGGCTCAAAAAACGCGGTTCGAAGCCCGACTGGAGCTTTTGTCCAGAAGAGCCGCCGCCGTATCCGAGAGACGACCCCTCCCACCCGGCCGAGGTCGCGCACGATCTTTTCCAGGCATACGTCACGTTTGCAATGTTTGACGTCGCACGTCGTGCCCACTTGGGAATGAGTCCCGAAGAAAACAGACAGCGCGACGGTGAGCTGTTGAGTCGTTTGACGGGGGTCGCGGCGAACAACCCCAAGTCTTGGTTTCCAATTGCCCAATCCGCGCGCGAGCTGATCGAGGTCACCCCGCAGAACCGTATGGTCTCTTACCCGTACGCGAAGAACATGGTTGCGATCATGGACGTCGATATGGGGGCAGCGATTCTATTGACGAGTCATGAAAAGGCCGACGCGCTCGGTGTTCCGAAAGACAGACGCGTAACACTGCGAAGCTTCTGCGCGGCCAAAGACCCGTGTTATGTCGCCGAACGGGACGAACTCTGGCGTTCGCGCGCGATGGAAGAGGCGTCGCGTGAAGCGCTTGGCTGTGCGGGCATCGGACTCGACGACGTGAAAAACATCGATCTCTACAGCTGCTTCGCGAGTTCAGTCAACTTTGCACGAGACGCATTGGGACTCAGCGATATCGACACGCGTCCGCTGACCATGACGGGTGGGCTTCCGTACTTTGGTGGGCCGGGCAGCGGCTACATGTCCCATTCGATCGTATCGATGGTAGAAGCGCTTCGGGAAGAGCCTGCCGAATGGGGGCTCGTAAGTGGGGTCGTCATGCACATGCAAAACCATGTGTTTTGAATCTATTCCGGTACGCCGGACACGTTGGTCCTGCCGGATGAAGACGCCGTGCAAGCACGGGTCAAGTCTGAGCCCGTGCACGAGATTCAGAGCCGTGCCAGCGGGCCTGCAACTGTCGCGGCATACACGGTGCTGCACGATCGCCAGGGTCCGAAGGTCGGCATCCTTGCATGTGACCTGCAAGGCGGCGCCCGCTGTTACGCGCACGCACAGGACGCAGCTCTAATGCGAAGTCTGATGAACGAAGAATGGGTGGGCAAAGAAGTCACCCTCGTCGCGGGCGACGGCGAAACCAATATCGCTACCGTTTAATCGGTTGCTTTCTTCTTCGCCGCAGGCTTACCGCTTGGGGCGACCGGCTGGTTGCCCGTCCAAGCAGGCATCCATGCGGGGTGTGCGCCCGGTGTTTCAAAAAGTAACTTGCCCTTTCGGTCAATCACTTTGATTGTGCTGTGAGGGATCTGGTTGCCTTGGGTATTGACCATGTCGGCTGGGATCGCCACGTAGGCGATCCGCTCACCGTCCGGCGACCATAACGGAGACGTGTTGGCCGTTTTTGAACCCTTGGTGAGATTGACGGCTGGGCCTTCTCCGAGAGGCGAAATGAAGATGTCGTGAGAGCCGTCTCGATTTGAAACGAAGACAATTTCGTCTCGGCTCGGCGAAGGGCTTGCCGAATGATCGTCTGATTGCGGTGTGCCCGCGATTTTTATGGCGCGCGATTTCGGATCCAGCTCGATCGACATGATGTCACGGGGTCGGTTCACTCGGGCCCGGTACGTGTAAATGACGTGGCTGTCGTCGCGGGTGAACTCGGGCTTGCCGTAGATGCCGTTCGGAACTCGATGCATCGCCATCGGTTTGGTGCCGCGACGCAGCATCCACAATTTGTCGTTGTTCTTTACGTCTTTCGCACGTCCGCGGGCAATAATGAATCTTCCGTTGCTTGAATAGTCAAGTTGCAGCATGCGGTGATTGGTTTGCTCAACGCGCGCGATCAACTGGCGAGTATTGTTTTCTAAGTTGACGATCACGACGGCTGCATCGCTGTTGGTTCTACTTTTGACGTGGGGCATCCGGAAAGTGTGGGCGATCGATTTCCCGTCGGGTGACCACACTGGAAAGCGTTGGAGGAAGTCGGGCTCTGGGCCTATTCCTTTGAGTTGACCGGTGACAGGGTCGAGAACTTTTACGTGCGACTTCATCGCGCCATCGATGTTGCGCGAGATCAGCAGGAGCTGTTTTGCGGTGTCGGACCACTGGGGTCTGCGCTCTTGATGGCCGGGGGTATGGGTCAGTCGTTGCAATGCACCGTCGGACAAACGCGCGCGCCACAAGTCGAGGTCATCGTCATTCGAGACGATAAATACGAGGCCGTCGCTTGGCTTGCCCGCCAACAACTCGGCGGCATGTCCAACCCCGGCCCCACCGATACCGATGCAGAAGAGAGCGGTCATCAATGCAGCTCGGCGAGTGTAGAGACGAAACAAAGTGATGCGCTGGGTCATGGGTGTTCTCCGGAAATGAGCATTGTACGGACAAGAATGTAGGGAATGTCTTCTAGATTGGCGTTGGACGTAGGTGTGTTTGCGCTCGTTCAAGAGGTGCCCCGGCTCCAATCGCGGTTTAATGATTAGATTCGACGAATAGGGCTTCGGTTCTATAATTGGCGTTGCTTTCTTCAGCAGGTCGCATCGAATACGTAGGCACAACTTCGACGCTGCTATTCTGCGATTGATTTTAAAACCCCGAGTTTTTGTTGCGCTCGCCGTCCGAAACGATGCTTGCGGGTGTGGAAGACGCTTCCCATAAGGAAAATGACACATGTCGCGACCCTACAATTTGCAACCGCGCCACTTGGCGATGCCGATCAAACACGGGAAACAAAGTCGCAGCTTCGAATTCGATCGGGTCTGGCTGCTGGTTCTCATCCTATTGGGGGCGGTCGGGGCCGCTTGCAGTTCGCCGCGAGAAGAACTTCGTGGCAACGCGGATATGGCGACACTGCGCAGCCCCGCCGCGGGCCCCGTCGTAGGGTTCAGCACTGAAGATGGCGCGCACGCCTGGCTCGGGATTCCGTTTGCGAAACCGCCGGTGGGAAATCTTCGTTGGCGCGGACCGCGACCCGCTGCCCCATGGGCAGAAACGCGGGAAACCCTTGCGTACGGCCCTTCGTGCCTTCAGTTTGCTGGGCCCGGAGGTGGGCGCAATGGAGAAGACGAAGGCCAGGCGACGGGTTCCGAAGACTGCCTTTTCCTCAATGTCTTTGCCCCAAGGTTTGCGGTGGACGCAGTACCCGGCGCCGATGAAAACCTGCCCGTCATGTTCTGGATCCACGGCGGAGGAAACACGTCCGGCGATGCGACGGTCTATGACGCGAGCCGACTCGCGGTCCAAGAAAATGTCGTGGTTGTTTCGGTGCACTACCGCATGGGCGTGCTCGGCTGGTTTTCCCACCCGTCTCTACGCACACCCGGGACCAGCGGCGTGGATAGCTCGGGTAATTACGGAACGCTTGACCTCGTACGCGGCCTTGAGTGGGTCAAAGAAAACATCGGCGCCTTCGGAGGAGACCCCGATCGCGTGACGGTATTTGGAGAGTCGGCGGGCGGGAGTAACGTCTTTTCGCTTCTCTTGGCGAGCCCTGCAGCTGGCTTGTTCCATGGTGCGATCGCGCAGAGCGGTTCCGCCAATACAGTGCCCCGATCAGAAGCCGAAAACTTTGTTGACGATGCGGAGCCCGGCGACTTCGCAAGTTCAAATGAGGCGATCGCAAAAATGTTGATGGCCGACGGCCGCGCAGAAAACCGCGATGAAGCGAAAGCCTATATGTCGCAGATGAGCGACGTACAGACCGCCGAGTACCTGCGCAGCCTGTCTCCCGCACAGCTGCTTACGGGGTACGGCGGCGCGCAGTTTGGCGGGATGTATCGCATCAAACAATTGCTTCGAGATGGTGTGGTGATCCCCAAGGAGCCCGCCGTCGAAGCGATGAAGCTCGGCAAGTACAACCAGGTGCCGACCATCATGGGAACCAACCGCCATGAGCTGCGCTTGTTCTCCTTGTTCAGCTCAGAGCACATTGGGCATGTTTTTGGCCTACCAATGTGGATCAAGGATGTCGACCGGTTTCAGGCGAGCACCGATATTCCCACCAAATTGTGGAAGATTAGAGGTGTTGACGCACCCGCTGCGGCAATGCGAGAGGTGCAAGGGCCGAGCGTCTATGGCTATCGCTTTGACTGGGACGAAGAGCCCAAGGTTGGTTTCATTGACATGAGTCAGTCTCTTGGTGCCGCACACGCGATAGAGATTCCGTTTGTGTTCGGTTGGCTCTCGCTGGGTCCGGCAACGCGCTTTGTCTTCGATGCAGACAAGGCCGACTCGAATCGGATGTTGTCGAACCAAATGATGTCGTATTGGTCGCAGTTTGCCTATTCGGGCAACCCCGGCCGTGGACGTAGCGGAGACCTTCCGCTGTGGTCGAGTTGGTCTGACGCTTCGCAAAGCGAGGGCGACACGTTTATTGTGTTTGATTCACAGGACGGCGGCGGCGTTCGCATGTCCAAACAGGCGCCGCTGGTCATAGACGAAGTCCTGGCCGAGATCGCGGCCGACCCACGCATTGCCGGCCATGTCCGCGACCGCTGTGAGATCTACTATTCGATTGCGACGCGAAAGACGGACATGTCCGAAGCCGACTACGAGGCGGTCGAGGACGGCTTATGCGCGACGGAGTACCCGCTGGCAGAGTATCCCTGGTGAAAAAACAGCGATCGCGTTCCGCGCGCGGGTAGGGTCTATCCAGTCACGCTACGGGTTCGAATGGGGTGGAACCGGGGGAACACTCAAGGCCCTGCGCAGTTGCACCGGACGTCCTTGCAAAACCATCGCCGCCGCGTGGACTCGTGAGAAGACGATTGCAAGTGGCGCTGTAACACATCTCTGCATAAAAAATCGCTAGCCAAAGTGTTGAACCGTCGTTCCCAGGCCGCCCCCCTGTTTCCCTCTCTTATTGTTTGATCTCTTACTGCTCGGGAAGAGTTGCTTATTGGTAAGGCGAGACGCGTACCAGCCGTGAAACGTAAGCATCTCGCGGCAGAGTTGCACTTTCGGTCACGGAGGGATTTTTCCGAAAGCTAAGAAAAGAACTTTCGTGATGTAGAAAGTTTTTACTAGCCAGGGAATTGAGTGCCGTTCTAGGGAACGGGGAACCCCCATCTCAAACGGCGGCTCGCTAGAACAATCGTTGGAACAAATGACTCAACGGGGAAACAGGATTCGATCGAAGAAGACTCGGTTGGACGAAACGATCCAGTAACCGAGTTCGACTGCCCAGACCATCGGGGGCAGCGAACAGAAAGCCGCCGACCCCCGCCAGCCGAGGCCCTCCAATATGTACAGGGCAGCTCGACCAGAGCGCAAGATTCGGCCGTCCCGGCAAAGCACGTGCATCGACTCGGCGCAGGCCTGCGTTAGCTCCGGCGTCATCGGCGGGCTCGGCGCTTCCTTGTAAGGCTGCATGTCGAAACGGTGGTTCTGATCTCGCCCCCTGGTCCAGGCGGCCAACTTACGTCAGAACCCTCAATCGCCGTCCCACAGGACGATCTCACGATCACTCATTTTACTGGCTCCGGGTTGGTTGGCCGCGCGGGACCTTGGTCTTTCCACGCTTCAGGATGTGCTGAAAGTCTTTCTTTTCGACAGGAACGACGGACAGGCGCGACCTTTTGACGAGCATGATGTCGGGGAGGTCGGGGTCGGCTTTGATGTCGGCAAGGGTAACCGGGACTTTGAACGGCACCACAGGTGCGAAGTCGACTGCGACCCAGCGTTCGTCTTTCGTCGTCGGGTCTTGGTACGACTCGCCAATGACGCGCGCGATCCCCACGATCTCCTTGCCCACGTTCGAATGGTAGTAGAGGGCGAGATCTCCCTTTTTCATCGCAGAAAGATTGTTGCGCGCTTCGTAGTTGCGAACACCATCCCAGAAGGTCTTCCCGTCTTTGACGAAGGTGTCCCATGAATATTTGAATGGTTCGGACTTGATGAGCCAATGGCGAACGGGCATGGGATCTCCGCTTTGGGGGCGTTCGTTCGTGCGGGGTAGGTGAACTAGAGCTTAGGCGTCGAGGTGTTCGGCTCCGGGGCCGAGCGGCTGTCCATAACTGAATTCGACAATGTTTCCCGCCGGGTCGCGGATGCCGCAATAGTATCCAACGGGGTAGGGTTCGGCGCGCGGAGCCCAGACGAGGCGCCCGTCTTGTTTTGCTTGTTCAGCCAAGTCGTCGACCCTTGCTGCAGTTTCGACCGCAAACCCGAGATGGCCAAAATCGTTCTCAGCTTGCTCGTGGACGCGCCCCCCGCTGATTACGACCAGTATGAACTCGCGCTCCTTTCCGGGCTCTGAGAGCCAAACCACCTTCGAATGATCATCGCTGCGGCGGTGACATTCGCGCATCGCGCAATACTGCTTATAGAAATCGATGGACTCTTCGAATTCATTCACATGGAGTGCGATGTGGGTGAGGGTCACGCTCACGAGCGACCTCGTGGTTCGAGATGATGTGGTGGTAGAGGGCTTACTGATTCAGGTATGCGAAGAGGGCAGGAAGATCTTTTTCGAGATAAGGCAGCGCAATCATTGCCTTCGACTGACGCTTAGGCGTGTATCCCTCTGGATATTCGTTGCGCATGATCTTGGCTTCGATTAGTTCCGCGGAAGAAAACGCGATTGCGGGGCCGATCGCGCCGTCAAGATTGGGGTCGACGTTGTGGCAAGCAATACAGTTCGCGGTGTAGACCGCTCTGCCCCGGGAGGCGAGGGCTGCGGAATCGTCTTCTGCCGATTTTGCGACGGGGGGCGGGGGCTCCTCCAGCGGTGCTGTCGTTGGTCTAGGGGACGACGGCTTGCTCGGCGGCGCGGGCTTCGTTTCGGCTTCTGAGCACGAAATCGTTGCGAGGCTTACCGCGAAAATAAGAATGAGACCCAATCGATAGGAAGTAATCATAATTTGACTCCGAGGTGTGCGGGGCTTGACGGGGAAGTCTGAGGCAACTTGATGCCGCGTCCCGGGCCGGAAGACTAGCAGGCTGCTGAAGAACTCCGGACAGATTCAGAGGCCTGGCGTCGCGGGGGCGTCCTTCCCCAGCCTGCTAGCCAGCCAAACCGTGCGTCGCCTGAAAATCTCAGTTCCAATCGAAGCGAAGGGCCGCGATTTTCGAATAAGGAGTGTTCGCGTCGACGATGACGTTTGGGAAGTGACCTTGGTTCGGAGTGTCGCGAAATTTCTGCAAGGAAACGCAGAAGGCGTCGGATGCATTCGAACTCGATGACTTCGACGCTAACCCCGGAAGCGCTTTCAAGTTGGAATCGATGCACCGGGGCGCGGTTCGAGGTCGTGCCGAAATACTTCCGCTCCACTCGCAGTTCCTTGAGGTCGAAGTCCGTGGGTCGCCTGAGTGCAGCTCGATTGCAGATCCAAACTCGGAGCGGTTGGCGAAGCGCAAGTTCGGCCGGGATCAAAGACGAATTCTCAGCCGCGAGAACTGCCACGGGGTAGAATGCGTCACCTCTTGAGGAGCCCCCCTTTGCAACAGATTCTGCTCCAACTGATCGAAATTGAAAAAATTTGCGCTGAAATCGATGTCCACGACACCAAACTGGCTGCGTTCCCCGGCGAGCATGCAGTCGTTGCGAACGAACTGGGCACGGCCGAAGCCGAAGTCGCCAAAGCGCGAGAGCATCTGGAAAAGGAAGAGCTGGAAGAGCGCCGTCTCGAAAGCAGAATGCGCGATCAAGAAGCGCTGATTCTTAAATTTAATCATCAAAGCGGTCAGGTGAGCAGCAATCAAGCCTACACCGCGTTGCAACACGAACTCGAAGCCGCTGAAGCGTCCAAAGCCGAGTTCGAGACCAACGCGCTCGAACACATGGAAGCCATCGACGCCGCGAAGGCGGCGCTCGCCATCAAAGAAGAAAAGCTCGCGGGCCTGGTTGCCACTGCGCCCGAAAAAGGCAGCAACATCGACGGGCGAAAAAAGGTAGTCGAAGCCGAGCGTGTGGTTGCGGTGGCAAGTCGCGACAAGGCGAGAGAAGGCATCGAGGTGAAAACGATGAAGCGCTTTGAGGCAGTTCGGGCTCGCAAGCAGCCTGCGATCGCGGTGCTGTCGACGACGTCATGCCCCGAGTGCAGGATGGTGTTGCCTCGTCTTCGCTACAGCGAAATCAACCGCCTCGAAGAGATCCTCGATTGTTCGAGTTGCCGTAGACTGCTCGCACCAGAGAAGATCTTGGGGGCGAGTGCGTAGCCGTCTGTGTTTCTGTTAAGGATGCGTCAAGAGTTGTTGAGCGGTGATTACCAGCTCGCTTGAGTAGGCGAGGTTGGGTTGTCCCTCGCCAACTTGAACTTCAACGTGCCTTCGAAGCGAAGTTGTTGTTCCACTGAGGCCGCGGTTCGTCTGGCCCTGACCGGAGAGTTCGTGCAGCGCGATCGGCAGGCCTAGAACCATCACGTCTTCCAACACTTGAGCGAGGTGTTCGTGAAGAAGTGGGCCCGTGGCGGAGCCAGGGTTTTTGGGACCGGAAAATAAGCAGACAACTTCGCCTGCTTTGAGCGCGCGGCGGATCGATGTGGCGGCCGCGGCCTCTGTGCTCCCGTCGTCCGCCATCAAAATTGCGCCAAACCACTTGGTGAGTACGGCACTCCCCAGCGAGTTCGGTTTGGATGTTTCATGGACGAACCGGACGGGCCTTTCGCTCGCAGCGGTGACGAGTGGCCAGTCGAGCCAACCCATCGGGTTCGCGACCAAGAGACACGCACCTTCGCCCGGTATTCGCGCGCGTCCGACGTAACGCACCTTGTATCGCGTGAGCCCCGAACACCAGATCAAAAATCGCAGAATGAACTCGGGGTGCGACGCGAGCAAGTAGAGGGCCATCCCGATGTTAAGCGCTGCCAGCACGATGAATAACTGCGGCGTGCTGACTCCGCTTGCGTAAAGAACCGAAACGATGAGCGCAGACCCCAGCATAAATGCGGCCCCCGCGACGTTGTTCGCGGCGATGACTTGAGAGCGTGTTTCGGGTGCGGAGCGATGTTGCAGCAGCGCGTACAAGGGAACGATGAAGAAGCTACTCGCGATCCCCATTCCACACACATCGAACATGGTGCGATAGATGACGATGTTCGCTGAGCCGCCCAGAGCGGTTGTGGCGGTCACGATGTCGTCCGGGAGTTGGCTGTAGTCGATCCAACCAATGTCGAGGGAAAACAGGCTCAACCCCGCCAAGCCTAAGGGCACCATCCCGACTTCGATACTGGTGTCCGAAAGTAGGTCGGTGAGGACCGCTCCCGCCGCGATACTCAACGTGAAAAGCGACAGGAACATGATGTACAGCGACTCATCGCCGTTGACGAACAGCTTCACAAAGTTGGGCAGTTGCGCCATCACCATCGCGCCGAGAAACCAAAACCACGAGATCCCGATAATAGATAGAAAGACTGAATTGTTTTGCTTCGTGATGCGGTAGAGGTTCCCGTACTCGCTTAGCCAATTCCATCGGATCTGAATGTCGGGGTTCGCTGGGGCTGCGAACGGGATCTTCCGACTTGCGAGCCACCCCGCTACAGAAAAAACAATGAGCGCGCCGCCGGCGAAGTACACGCTCTGCAGGATCAAGATTCCGCCGACGATCGTGCCCGT
>JASDVE010000341.1:29665-51957 GCA_041891195.1 Myxococcota bacterium
GCCACAAAGGTCCCGCTCTCGACGAGCGCCGTGCCTTCCATCAGCTCTTCCTCGCGCAGATGTTGCGGGATGATGCTGTACTTCGCCGGGCCGAAGAACGTGGACTGCGTACCCATCAAGAACAGGATCCCGATCAAGTAGGTGTCCGCCCATCCGAAGCCGGCGTCCGCGAGCACGAAGCCCAGGGCCGCGAGCAGCATGATGATGATCTCGAGGAATTTGACCCGCCGCATGATCCCGGCCTTCTCGTATTTGTCCGAGATCTGGCCAGCGACGGGAGAAAACAAGAAGTAAGGAAGAATGAACAAGCCCGATGCGGTCGCGATGAGCTGTCCGGTTTCGGCTTCGGACATGGTTGCGCGAAACGTGATCATCAGGACGAGAGACTGCTTGAACGCGTTGTCGGTAAAGGCACTGAGAAATTGCGTCCAAAAAAACGGCGCAAACCTCTTTTCGAATATGATCGCCAAGAGCGACCTCCGGGTGATCGCCAAGCTTGCGGGGTTATCCGTGGTGTTGCAATGGTTGCGATACGCGAGCTTGTTGTGCGTCGCCTCGGTTCGGAGTCTTCTCTATGCTGCGTCACCGCAGCTCTGACGGCGGTTCGCACGTGATAGCGAGGGGGTGAAGTGGGACTCTTGGAAGGCAAGGTTGGCTTGGTCACGGGAGCGAGTTCCGGCCTCGGGCGGGCGACTTCAAATCTCGCTTCCGAAGAAGGCTCGAAGATCGTCCTCGTCGACATCAATGACGAGGACGGCGAAGCAGCCGCCGAAGAAATTCGCAAAGCCGGTCGACACGCGATCTACGTGCACGCCGATGTGACAAAACCTGCTGAAGTCGAAGCCATGGTCGCCGCAACGGTGTCTGAGTTTGGTCGACTCGACTGGGCATCGAATAACGCCGTCGGTGGTGGCGGTGCGATGAAGCTCTTGCATGAAACCGACAATGCCGTGTGGTCGAGCACTATGGATGTTTGTCTCGACGGTGTTTTTAATTGCATGAAGGCCGAAGTCCCCGCGATGATGGAGGCGGGTGGCGGGTCGATCGTCAACATCATTACGGCGAGCGTCTTCAAGGGAGAAGCCATGCTCGGCGCTTACATCGCGGCGAAAGGCGGAGTGGATGCACTCACGCGTACCGGTGCTGCGGAATACGCGGGCTGTGGAATTCGGGTCAACTCGGTTGCGCCCGGCGGTTTCGCAACGCCTCAGATTGCGCGCTACTTTCGAAAGTTCCCGGAACACAAAGAAAAAACGATCAACCAGCACGCGATGCGACGCATCGGGCAACCCAGGGAGGTTGCGGAGCCCGTCATTTGGCTCGCTTCGGATCGCGCATCATTTGTGACCGGTATCTGCATCCCGTGCGAAGGCGGGATCAACGTCAACTCTCATCTGTTGTAAAGCGCCGCGTGCAAGCCGCCGTGTGCAAGGAGATCATCACCATGGGCAAACCCGTCATTGTTGAAGCAGCGCGAACTCCGATCGGAAAACGCGGTGGCGTCATGTCTGGCTTTCACGCAACTGAGCTGTTGGCTCTTTCACAGCGGGGGGTCGTCGAGCGTGCGGGCATTGACCCCAAAGAGGTGGGACAGGTTGTCGCGGGTTGCGTGACGAAGGCCGGTGAGCAGAGCTTCAACATCGGACGTAACGCGTGGCTGTCGGCCGGGCTTCCGTATGAAGTTGCGGGGACAACAATCGATTGCCAGTGCGGTTCCTCACAGCAAGCCAATCATTTTATTTCGAACCTGATTCTCGCGGATGCGATTGATGTGGGAATCGCCTGCGGGGTCGAGGCAATGAGCCGTATTCCACTCGGATCGGAATCGATGAACGGTCCCGGCATCCCGCGCACCGAGAGTTTTCCGTGGGACATGCCCGACCAGTTCACCTCCGCCGAACGCATCGCTGAAAAACGCGGCTTCAATCGTGACGACGTAGATGGCCAGGGTCTGCGCTCTCAGAACAACGCAGCTCGCGCGCAGGCAGAGGGGCGCTTCGATCGTGAGATCTTGAAGGTGCAGGGACCCGTTTTGGGTGAAGACTACAAGCCCACCGGAGAAACCGTCGAAGTCAGCGAAGACCAAGGACCCCGTGAATCAACGATGGAAGGACTCGCAAAGCTTCGTGCGGTAAACGACGATGGGATTCACACGGCGGGCAACAGTTCTCAGATCTCCGACGGTTCGGCTGCGGTGCTGTGGATGAGCGAAGAGCGCGCCAAGTCTTCGGGCCTCACTCCGCGTGCACGCATCGTGTCGCAAGCGCTCGTCGGGTCCGACCCGTATTACCATCTCGATGGTCCGGTCGACTCGACCCAGCGTGTGCTTGAGCAGTCCGGCATGTCGATCGCGGACATTGACCTTTTCGAAGTCAACGAAGCGTTTGCATCAGTCGTGCTTTCTTGGGCGAGCGTGCACAAGCCCGACATGGACAAAGTCAACGTTAACGGTGGCGCGATTGCGCTGGGCCATCCGGTCGGTTGCACGGGGAGTCGTCTCATTACGACGGCGCTCCACGAACTCGAGCGTACCGACAAGAGCACAGCGTTGATCGCAATGTGTTGTGGTGGAGCGGTCGCTACTGCAACGATCATTGAGCGCTGCTGAGCTGCGTTTTCTGCGATGCCTACTTCGAAAAACGCGCGAGTCCCTCAATCCAATTGCGGCCCACGTTCCGGGCTGTGCGTCGCAAGGTCAAGGGGGAGCTCTATGGGCCCCCGTAGAATCATTGAACGGACGTAGTCCTTTGGTTCAGTCGGGCCCGTAAAGTTCGGGAAGCGCCGAAGCAGCGTCGAGATCACAATTTCGGTTTCGAGCTTTGCGAGTTGGGAGCCCAGGCAGAAATGGTTGCCAAGACCTAAACCGAGATGCGGGTTTTCGGCTCGTCCGAGGTCGAGTTGTTCAGGGTTTTTAAATTGCGCCGGGTCTCGGTTCGCCGCCGCGACTACGCAGACCACTATTTGGCCCTTGCGAATTTTTTTGCCACCCACTTCGCAATCTTCGATGGCGGCGCGATCGGTCAACATCACAGATCCGCAGTAGCGCAAGAATTCATCCACTGCGGTTTCGATGAGGCTCGGGTCGTCTTGCAAGCGCTTGCGTTCGCCCGGGTTGCGTAGCAACTCGATGACTGAGTTTCCAATCAGGTTCGTCGTGGTTTCGTGTCCCGCGACCATGATGAGCGAAACGAGCGCCAACAAGTCTCGTTCGTCGAGCTTTATGCCGTTTTCTTCCGCGGCAAGCATGGCGGACAGCAGATCGTCCTTGGGCGACTTCCTGCGCTCTTCAAGAATCGGGCGAAGGTGCGCGTTTAGTTCCTTGACCGCTTTGCGGATGCCGGCATCGCCGCCGGTCGCTTGGAGTGGATCAAGTAGTTGCGCGAGATGCTTTGACCACGCCGCAAACTTCGGGATGTCCTGGTGTGGAAGCCCGAGTAGTTCCACGATGACACCGATTGGTAGTGGATGAGCCAGGTCGCGAATCAATGCGACGTCTTCGCTTACACTCATGTCGTCGAGCAGCAGGTCAACCCGAGCCTGAATATGTTCACGCAGGGCTTCGATACGCCGGGGCGTGAAAGCCTTACCGACGAGCCCGCGGAGCTTGCGGTGTTCCGCGCCGTCGAGCATCAACAGGTTGCGTTCAATCATTGCCGAAAACTCGGGGTCTTTCTGTATCGATTTATTGATCGCCTGCATGACGTCGGTGTTCATGCGGTCGGTCGTAAAGCTCTTGCTTCGCAAGACGAACTGCACGTCTTCATAGGTGGTCGCAACATGGGCCATGAAGACGCGGCTCTTATAGAGCGGCTGCTTTTCTCGCATCTTCCGGTATACGGTATACGGGTCGCGGCGAAACTTGGAAGTGAACGGATTGAACGGGCCAAACAAGAAGCCGAGCATTCCCATCAACCATTCTTGGGCAACTGCCCACTGCAAGATTCGAAGAATCATTCGTCCCTCCCCTAGAACAAGAATTCACGGACGACACAAAATGTCGCGGGAGAATCACTGTTCAATATAGGGCGCGCTCTCGAACATTTGGGATGCTAGTTCGGTTCCCAGATGAGTGGTAGGTACAAGGCCTCGCGAATCCCGACACTGAAAGCCGGGGTCTCACCCGGTTTAATTTGATACTGAGGGATGCGCTTGTGCCATTCCTCGAGGGCGACCACGAGTTCCATTCTTGCGAGGTGCGAGCCGAGGCAGCGGTGGGCACCCGCTCCAAATGCGATGTGGCGGTTGCCGCTCCGTGCAAAGTCCACGTCCTGAGCGTTGCCAAATTCGTCATCGTCGGTGTTTGCGGCGCCAATCAATAGCGTCACCATTTCACCCTTCTTGAGGTCGATGTCGCGCAGGGTGACGTCTTGTTTGAGCACCCGGGGTATTGCGGTCACGGGGGATTCCCAGCGCAGGAGTTCTTCGATCGCGCCGTCCCATTTGCCAGGGTCGTCGACGACTTGTTGTCGGTGCACGGGGTTCTCTGCGAGATAGGCGAGGTTGCATCCGAGTGTCGCCGTCACGGTGTCGAGCCCAGCCAGGATCTGCAAAAAACAGATGTCGAGCATTTCGGTCTCGGTCAGACGATCGCCTTTGATTTCGGCCTGAACCAGGTAACCGAGGAAGTCTTCGGTCGGGTTGGCGCGTCGTTCGCGCAGGACACCTTCGAAATACGCGTAGATTTGCTTGCCGGTGTCCGCGCGAATCGGTCCGTGATCCACTGCGTCCGGGTGATTTTTTTGCGGGCGAATGATGTTGTCTTTGAACGAAAGGAATAGATCGAGATCCGAATGAGGAAGGCCCATGAGATCCAAGAACGCGATACATGGAAGAGGGATCGCGAAGGCTGCGTCGAACTCGCATTCGCCCTCGTCGTAGAAGCGGTCGATCAACTCGTTGGCGTGCGCGCGAAGCTTCGGGGCCAAGGCTGACATGCGTTTGCGAGAGAAATAAGGGTCTAGGAGCTTCCGAAAGCGCGTCTGTTCCGGAGGGTCAATTTGCTGCGGGATCATCGGGCGCTCGGTTCCGAGCGCCATTTGAACGTCCATCGCAGACGAAAAAATATCTGGATTTCTCAGTGCGAACATCACGTCGTCGAAGCGCGAAATGATCGCCATCCCCAAAGGCGTACCTGCGCCGCGGTACAGGACCGGACACTTGTCTCGCATGAGTGCATAGGTGGCTTGAGGGCAGCGAGCGATCTCGGGAGTAAAGACGTTTACGTCATCCGGGTTAAAGTCTGCTGGGTCGTCTGGGTCGGACAATTCGTCCCCCTCGATTTGTATGATCTGATGAACTGTCAAGTTAGCGCGAAGTGGGTGCGCGGCGAGTGCACGGGACATCCATTGCGACATTGACTTCCGGGTCAGGGGATTCGAATGGCGAACAATCGTGTGAAGGAATTGTGGCAACGAGGCGAGCCGGCTTTTGGAGCCTGGCTTTCGATCCCGAGTTCGCTTTCATGCGAAGCGATTGCTCGTGCGGGTTACGATTATGTATGTCTCGACCTGCAGCATGGCCTGATCGATTATCCCGCCGCAGCTGAAATGCTGGTCGCGATCAACAGCACCGCCGCGACACCCTTTGTCCGAGTGCCCGCAAACGACTTCGCCGCGATCAATCGCGCTCTCGACGCCGGAGCGCTGGGCATCATCGTGCCTATGATTCATTCGGCCGATGAAGCTCGTCGGGCAGTCGACGCCTGCCTCTATCCACCAAACGGTTCGCGTAGCTATGGCCCGGTGCGGGCATCGATCACCTTCGGCCCCGATTACTTTGCGAAAGCCAACGACATGGTGATGTGCGTGCCGATGATCGAGACGAAGGATGCGGTCAAAGACATCGAGGCCATTGTTTCATTGCCCGGCGTTGATGCTGTGTACGTGGGCCCCAATGATCTGAGTCTTTCACTCGGGCAATCGCCGGCGGCGGACAATGACGGCGCCTATCAACTCGCTTATCACGAAATCGCAAAGCAGTGTGAGATCGCAGGAGTTGTCGCTGGCATTCATGCCAACGCGGGGCTTGTATCGAAACACCGCGAAACGGGCTTTCGCATGATTACGATTTCGAGTGATACCGGTTTGTTGCGACGCGGCGCTGCGCGGGACCTCGAACTCGCGAAAAAGCCCTAGCCAACGTCCGCTATGTGGCTCTCGTTGTCGCCGCCGGTGCAAGCCGAGAATGTCGGAACGCCAGCGCGATGACGGCTCCGGTCATGGTCCCGATCACGTTCAGCGTCAGGTCGCTCAACGATGAGCTTCGCATCGGCAATGCGATTTGAATCGTTTCGATGCCGACACTCAACAAAGCCCCCACGAGTGCGACCTGGAACGTGATGACGTAGCCCTGGGCGTTGCGATTTCGAATCAGAATCAACCCGGCAATGAAACCGAGCGGAATAAAGCCGGCGATGTTGCGGAGCAGATCTTTCAAAAACCAATCTGCCTTCATGTCTCGAAGAGGCGGGATGCCAAATACCTCGGGTCGCAAGGGCGCAAAAGTTCTTGGGACCTCAAGACGCCCAACAGTGCTACTGGCAATGAGGTTGTCGACCGTGTGGATCAGATCTTCGTTCTCTCCACCGATCTGTTCAAAGTCATATAGCGCCACAAAATCGCCGGCGGCACCAAGGCTCGCGAAGTCTCCTCCGACGACGCGCGCGTAATGGTCCGCCACCTCGAACTCGCTCAATGAATTTCCGAGAATGGCGAGGCCGAGAAGTTCGCCCCGCCATGCCGCAGAACCGTTCCCTAGACAACCAAGGAGCAACTTGCCGTCGAGGGGGCGATCGCCGCGAATGAGCGTTCGAGTTCGGGTGTCTCCAGTTGCAATTCCGTCGATGTAAATCGCGGTGCCATGCTTGGGTCCCGACGTGATCGTGACGAGGTGCGTCTCGCCGGCGGGAAGCCCCGCCGCATCCATTTCCCAATATCCACGGCTCGCGCGTTTTGTATCGCGAACGCGGATCACGAGCCAAGACTTCCACTGTCCGATGACCAGGGGAGAAACGCGTGAGCCGTCCTCGATTGTGAGGATCGTCCCCAGACCCGCGGCCGAGTCTTGGTGTGGCCGGATCATCAGGTGAATCGTTAGCGCGCGTTGCGGAAAGTCATCGGCATTGCTCAACTCGCCCGCGCTGGTCGCGATGGAGCCATTGTCGAAACCAAGGCCGTGACCAGCTTCGAGGGCTTTAACCTGATTCTGCGGCGAGAAAGAAAACGGTGAGAGGCCCGCATACGTGAGGCCGGCGACCTGAAGAGCAAGCAAGATTCCCAGAATGGCGTCAATGGGCGTGCGACGCTGAATTTGTTTCTGAAAGGGCCTCAGCATGGCCCGGCAGCATAGCCAAAATTGGTGGCCGAAAGGGTCTCACAGTTCAGCTCATATCGTCTTTGAACGGCAAGGCAATGCTCAAATTGGGAGGGGAGACTTGGACTGTGTCGTGATATAATGTGCTGGAAACTTGGAGGATGTTGCGTGGCGGGTCAGCACGATGATGGGTCTTCTGATGCGGGCAAAGGCTCTCGCGCCCAAGGTAATCGCGATCGCGCAGAATCGACTGTTGTCTCAGATGCAGTTTTTCCTCCAGCGTCATCGTCGGGTCCAGAGATGGAAACAGTTGTCTTTAACCGCGTATCGAGTGGGGACGCGGGGCACCGTGACGGAAACGACGGCAAGCACGAAGTCGTAGCGACGTTGACCGCGCTTGATGGTGACCTCAAAGGTGACACGTTCGTCCTGTACCGTGGCGAGAACCATCTCGGCCGAGGAGCCGACTGCTCGCCGGTCTTGAACAGCCGTTGGATTTCTCGCTCCCACGCCATCCTCGAATGCGATGGCGATCAGATGAAGATTCGGGCGATAGAGGGCAAGGAACTCGCGGTGAACGACACCACGACAACAGACCAGGCACTACACGACGGTGACCTCATCCGAATGGGGACCACAGTGTTGGTCCTGCGCTCGGCGGCCCGGGGTGACGTACGGGAAAGCAGCGTCGTGACGGAAGGACCGGGTGAACACCACATTCCGGCCGGGATGAGTGGGGCCGCTGCTGGCAAAGCCGCAGCCCAAGCGACCTCGAGTGCACCGCCACCTGCGCGACGCAAGAATAGCTGGTGGAAATTCTGGGTGAAGCCCGCGCCGTCTCTCGTGTTCATTACCGGCAAGCGAACTGGCCAACGCTTCGAGCTTACGGGAGCCCGCGTGCGAATTGGTGGGTTGCAGGACAATGAGATCGTGATCTCCGGCACCGATGCATCGCGCAATCACGCGGAGCTTCGGGTCCGCGATGGCAAGGTACACATCTGGGACCTGCGATCCGTTAATGGCACCTGGGTAAACGAAGAGCAGATCGAAAACAAAGAACTTCGCTTCGGCGACGTGATCCGAATTGGCAGCGAAAAGCTTCAATTCGAAGACTGATCGACGCCGGCACTGCCGCGTCTACTCTTCCCCTTCCCCTTCCCCTTCCCCTTCCCCGTTTTCGTCCTCGTCTGTTGCTTCGCCGTCCGCTTCTTGCATGTTGCGCGTTCCGCCCGACGTCGCAGAAAGATAGATCGGCTGCGTCTCGCCCAGGTGATAGTTGTGGCACGTGACACAATCGTCGTCGGCGGCGGTTTGGCTGTGACAATCACCGCAGACTTGTCGTTGAATGGGTGCAAAGTTCAACAGATGGCCCGACGGTTCGGCATCGTCCGAGTACGCTTCTTCAAATTCATCCGCATCGATTTCCCGCATAGAATGACATGTGTCGCAGACTTCGGCGTTGTCGAGGCTGAAGTGGGGCTGATGTCGGAATTCAGTCGGGAGTTTTTGATTCGGGGCAGGTTGGAAGGGGCGCCAGTTTACTGTCCTTGATGGTCCGAGGGCTCCGCGTGTTGAAGGCTGTGGGTCGGCGCTGTGGCACATCGCACAACTGCCCGTCGCGTTGCTCTTGCGCAGTCCGTTGAAAAGACTTTCGGCCGCACTGGGCGTATCGCCTGCCGCATCGCCCGTGTGGGCAAATGACCCGGCAACGTCGAGCCATGCGCGTAAGAACGGGTCTGCGTGTCCGCTTGATCGATACCGAATCGCTCGATCGCGATCGGTTTGATACCAGCCCCCTTCGCGAACCCAACGTTCTTCAGAACTCTTGTCTTGTCGCCGAGCTGGAGTCGGTTGCGCCCGTTGCTTGGCAAGTTCGCGTAGCCGCCGATTGATTTCAGCCCAATGTTTTCTCTCCATGTCTTCGAGGGCGTCGAGATCCTCCGTGACATCAGCAAAGACAGCCATCTCGCGCGCGAGCTCCGGGAACCATCCGTCGATGGCACTCGCGATGGTCTCGCGCGACAACCCATGGGTGAGGTCGCTCAGCAAGCCGTCGGGCAATGCACCTTCCCCGAGCATGGAGGCAGAAACAAGTCTGGCTTCGAGGGACGCATGCCCGTTTTCGCGCAAATCGTGAAGCAAGGCTTTGAGCGACCAGAGGTAGCGTCCGATCGCCAGCTGTTCGAAGCGCGTCTTGCCAGCGATGTTGTCGAGATCCTTCCCCATGTTGGCGACCGCTTGCCGGTCCTCGTTCGACAGTCGATCGTCGCCGGCGAGAAAAAAATTGACGAAGGGGCTCGGTGCCACCGACTTTTCAATCCAGGGCCAGTGACCTGGGTCGATCCCAACGTCTCGCATGCCACGCAAGTCGATCCTGGGAATATTTAAAAAAGCGGCGCCACGCTTGCCGGAGCTGCGCACGTTTTTGTCATGACAGCTGCCGCACGTGGAATCGAAGGCATTCACAGTCATAACGCGACCGGTTGGTTCCGGAGCGTGGCAACCCACGCATGAGAAGACTTCTCGGTCGTCGTCTGGGTAGTAGTCCTCGCGATGGCTCTGGTGATTGAAGGCGATTCGTGTGCGACGGCCGTACGGATAGTCGCCTAGGGGAGGGTGGTCGTCCGCGAAAGTGTTGAACTGAACCAGATGACAGACCTGGCATTGGTCATTCGCCAGTGCGGTGAGGTTGTGGTCCGGGCCGAGGTGCTCTTGATGACAAATTGCGCACGCCAACTCGCCGCCTTCTTGGATTGGGATGCCCGGGCCGAGCTTCGCAAGCGTAAAGCGAAATGGGCGCGAGGAGTCGAGACCCCGAGTCTGTAAACGTTCGGTTGTACGCGCGAGGTCTTTGCTCGCAAGGCTATGGGCGAGGTTGCTCGAAGTGCCGAGGTTGTGGCATCCAAGGCAGCGTTCGGTGTCCGAAGCGCGATCATCGCCCGCAAGCGCAGTACTCACCCAGTGTGCGGGTCCACCGATTGCGGCGCTGTGACAGCTCGCGCAGTCGTTTTCGAGCGTGCCGTGTTGGTGGGAGAGCGGGCCCGGAAACACAAAGTCGAGACCCTTGTTGCCTGCCAGTCCAAGTGCCAAGAGCCCGACGGTCATTGTGACAACCCAGCGCACAATGCGACCTCGGATGGCTCGAAGGCTGAGCTTTGGCTGACACGTCGGGACCGCGTTACAACAAGTTCCGTCCGGGAGCGGTCCTTCGTCGCAGGCGCCGCCGAAGGGTTTCGGGCGCGCGCATGTCCAGCGATCGCCCTCCCGGTACGGCACGCACTGATGGGTGGTGATGCAGCTGCCGCGCATGTCTGGCCCAAGCGGGCAAGCGTCACCGGTGCGACCACAAATGTGATGGCGATTCGGCCGTTCGTATTGGCTCCGCTCGAAGCTTGTGTCTTGCAAGCGTCGGCTCACGGTAGGGTTCCTCGGAATCCGTAAACGACAAAGAGGTGCAGTGCGGCCAGAATCAATAGGCTGAAGGTCAGCGGGATGTGAACGAAGAGCCAACCCTTGAGCACGAGTTGCCTTGCCCATTGATAGTCGAGGTCGTCTTTCAAATGAGCGCGTTCTAGGATCAGGGCCACCGCATCACGTTCGCTGTCATTCAGGTAGCGATCCATCGCTTCAATTTCGCGCTCGAGTTCAAGCATGGCTCGTGTCCAACCTATGAGGTGGTAGAGCACGTTCTGTGGACGACGAAAAAAATCATCCAGCCGCTTCGTGTGAAAATCTGAAATCGTTGTCGTCTGGTTGGCCTTCGCGCATTCAACGACGATCTCTTCAACTTCGTGTTGAAGACCGAGGCGCAAAGCGGGAATGCGTTCGAAGATGACTGGTTCCCCTCGACTCGTCAGACCAACCGGGATCACTCGAGAAAGAAACAACCCAACGAAGCCGCTCGCGGCAATCAACGCAAACAAGAGGCAGAGCCCGAACTCAAGGGAACCCTGCGGCAATTGAAAGCCGGCGTGGGCGAGGTATGCGAGAACCGAAAATAAACCGGCGTAGATGTGAAATTGCATCCAAGTGGCGGCGGTGCCGAGCTTGAGGAACGGCAGCTTTTTGCGCGTATTGAACAACGCCAAGCTGACGACGGTTACAAGCAGCACCCACCCGGACCAAAACGAGGTTGCTCGAATCGACGCCTCGAGCACCGAAAGCGAAAGCCAACTCACCAGCACAAGTGCTGCGAGGATCGAAGTATTGATCGTTCTGCGTTTGGCGAAGGGGGTCAACGCTCGAGCAGCTCCAACAGCTTTTTGGTTTGACGCATGTCGACGCGGTGGAGCGCGTCGTGTGGGCAGGCGTTCTGGCAAGCCGGACCCACTTGTTGATCCACACAGAGGTCGCACTTGGTCGCCTTCTGAATTGGCGCGAGGGTGCCTTCGTCTCGCAACAAGGCGCCGGCATGGTCGCGGACCTCGACCATGCGAATGTTTTCGTAGGGGCAGTTGGTGGCGCACGTCCCGCAGCCGATGCAGGTCGGATCGTTGATCGCGACCTCGCCGCCGAGCGAAACGCGGTGGATCGCTCCGGTGGGGCAGCCGATCATGCACACGGGGTCGACGCAGTGCATGCACGCATTGGCAATCATGAACTTGCCGATCTGTGCTCCGTGTCGGATGAAGCGCGGATTGCCGTCGTGGGTCGACGCGCAGGCGCGCACACAGTCGTCGCAGCGGGTGCATCGTTCGAGGTCGATCATCATCGTTGCGGTGCCGTTTACGAAGCGCGCTTCCACCAATTGCTCGAGATGTTGCGTGTGAAGTTGCGAAGATTCCTGCGACGTCAGAAAATTAGAATCGCGTACGTCTCCGACTAGGGGGTCTGGGATCAGCTCTTCGGGCAAGTTTGGGAGTACGATTTCTTCGATCACCCGGGTGGGGACGAGCAGAACGTCGACGTACCCAACTGTGCGAAGCGAATACCGGTAGGGAAGCGGGTCGCTACTTCTCCAGTTGTGATAGAGCTCTTCAAGGCCAAAAATCTGACCCTTGCCCAGGTAGCTGAGGGTACGGTGACCGTTGCCAAACTGTTTGCTTACCCGCGCGAAGCCACTTCGAATCAAGATCAACCCATTCGGATAATGGCCCTCTTCCGCAATGATGGGTTCTTTTTTGAGCCGTTGTGACGCGCCTTTTTCCGCAAGTGCTTTGTAGGTCGCGGTCCATTCACGGTTGCCGAAGTTTTGGAAGACAGTCTCTTCGACGAGCCGGCGTTTCCCCTCGGCGTTTACGTTTGCGAAGATCTCGGTGGCTTGGAGCTGTTCGTCCAGTGCGTCCTTGCGGTAGAGGTCGTCGACTGTCTTACTTAATGAAGCCGACCTACGACTGAGGTCTCGTAAGCCTTGCCAGCGAACCTCGAGCAGTTCGCATTGGTTGTCGGCGAAGATCGTCGTGGTCCGTGGCGTCCGGCCCAGGGCCGAAAGCTCTCCAAATAGATGCCCGGCGCCGACAGTCGTGGTTTCCATTTCGTTCAAGACCGCAGGTACGTCTTGAATGAAGAGCCCTTTGCTGCGAACGCGCGACGCCTGCGCATCGCGGTCGAAGTCCCTTGCTTCGGGTGACTTCGAGTTCTTCCACAGTTGACTCAACGCGTCGACGAACCCACGACGCTCATGCAGAACGCTGCCGCTAATTTTTTCGGCGAGTCGTTCGTCGGCACTTTCGCCATCGCGCGGCTTGTCCCCTTCGAGCACGACGCGTACTTGTCCCGTTAAGACGAAGAATGCCGAAGTGCCGTAGTCCCCCGCCCGGTAAACGATGTCGCCGGCCAGGCACCGAACGATCCGCGCGTCGTTGCGCAAGATGTCACGCAGGGACGCAGAAGGCGTGAAGTCGCTTTCGTCGATCGCGCTGAACGGGCTATGCGTGAGGATCCAATCGACATCGCGAGCGGAAAGCGCTCTTTCGTCGAAAGGTTGATCCCAACGCTGCGGACGGCGCACCTCAACCGCGGTGATCGACATGAAATCCTCTTATGACCCGTATCGCACGGACGAACCGCGAATGACGAGTGAGCAGCATGGGTTTTAGTAAGACCTTCGATTTATAGCGGCGTCGTGTACACGTCAATTATGCGTCGATGACAAGATTGGACTTCGGCACACTGATACAGGTCAAGCACGAACCGTCGTCGGGCTTGTTTCCCGGGTGGTGCAAGTATTCGATCTCCCCGGATTTGATGGCCGACACGCAAGTTCCGCAACTACCAGCACGACAGCCACTGGGGATGTCGATGTCTTTGTCGAGAGCGAACGCGAGGATGTTGCCGGCCGCCGGATCCCACTGGAACTCTTCTCCGGACTTTGAAAACGAAATCGTCAAACTTGAATCCGAGTTCGCGGCAACTTCTACGGCCTTCGGCGACGTGGAGACGCTTGCGGGGCCAAATGATTCGAAGTGAACGTTCTTGTCGGGCACGTTCCATTCGCGAAGATCACGAGTGATGCTGTCCATGAACGGAGGCGGGCCGCACAGGTAGTAGTTGAAGTTGTTCGATGGAAGCGTGCGCTTGAATAGCTCGACGCTCACGCGCTCGTTCACGCATAGAATGTCGGGGTCTTGAGGTAGGTCAGCGGCATCGACACCCGAGTAACACATGACGAACTTGAAATTGTCAGGATTTTGCCGCGCGATTTCAGTGAGGTGGTCCACCATGACTTGCTCGCGCAAGTCGCGGACGCCGTAGAAGAGCCAAACCTCGCGGTCGAAACCGCGCTCCGACACCGCGTTTAGCATGGACACCATGGGGGTGAGCCCGATTCCGCCCGCGATCAAGACAACCGGACGTCGCTGGGTGAGGTCGAGGAAGAAATCTCCCCCCGGCGCCATGCAGTCAATGATGTCGCCTTCGTGAATATTGTCGTGGAAATGGTTAGAAATTTTTCCCGGCGGTGCGTCTGGCGCGTTTCGCGGTGCGGGAACGCGCTTGATCGAAACACGATAGTGGTGTGGGTCGGCTTTGTCAGAAAGTGAATAGCAACGGACCTCGGGACGCTTCTTGTTCGGAAGGTTGATCGAAAACGTCAGATACTGGCCCGGCTGAAACGGCGGGATCCGTTTCCCGTCGTGGGCTGGGAAGTAAAAAGAAGTGATGTCGCCGCCTTCAGGGGTCTTGCTTGCGACGCGAAACTTGCGGATTCCGTTCCAGGTCTGGCTGCCGCGATCGCGATCGACACGCCGAATACGAGCGGTCATCAATCGCTCTTCGAGATTCTCAAGCGCGACGTCGTAACGGTTTTGCTCGTAGGAAAACCGTTTTAGCCGGGATGCGAAGTTAAGCGCGACCTCTGCGAGCGCGGTGGCGACGATCAAGAGGCCAAAGACTTGTACGATTATCTCGAGCAGCGGGGTCGACATCGACAGCGGGCTCCAGTTTCACCTGGTGGGCGTTGGCGAGTCACCGTTCCAAGTAACGGTTGTACGCCAAACGTGTTCGCTTGCACCTTGAAGTATCGACCCCACTCGTGTGTGGAGCGCAGCGTCTCAAAGTTTCTGGCCAAGATCATAAAATCGTGAGGGTACCGAGAAAAGCTGGTGGAGGGAAGCCGAAGACTGACCAAGTACATACTCAATGGATGTGGTTGGATTTGCTCCAAATAGGTGAGGTGTGTCGAAGAACGATCTTTTTGTTCTCGCTACGCAATAGCTCTGCCCCATGAACTCTCGATCGAACCCCGAAGGTTGAAACTTCGGCGTGGCAGTGCGCTAATTCTCTCTAGAACCTTGGAGGTATAGGCGCGGATTAATATTGGCGCGTCACTTGCATGTGTTTGGTTTTAAAATGATGGGCATGTGGCTACGAGCGAGAGAATGTGTTTTACCGGAGGAGGGATGACGCTTTCACGTTCGGGGTGGGTTCTCTCGCTGGCATTGGCCGTAATGGCCGGGAGTCCGGCGCTGGCGGACGATCACGATGCTGCGGCGGGCGGAGGCCGATTACTCCCCGGCCACGTGTCCGCAACGCTTGAATTCGCTTGGGACTCCGTCTTCTGCGGCTTTTCACGAACTTCCGAAGACGTGGCGCAGCAGTCCCGCGTCGACTGGGCGAACGACCAGGGGGCGTAGCTGGGCTGCGTGGAGTTCGAATGTGCATTCAAAGACAGCAGCAGCGAGGTTGAAGTCGATTTGTATGCTGTCTACGAGCGTGATTACGAAGCGATTCAGCACGACATCATGCTTCTCGGGTATTTGATTCCCGGTGTCGATCGTGGCCTCGATCAAGGCTTGGTCGAATTTTTTCTAGCACTTGCCTACGACGCGGGGTTTGGATCCGTTGCGTACGGCTTTAGACTTGATCTGCCATACGTCGGCAACGTTGTCGGCTCCCGGCTCACAACCGACGACGATCGCGCGGTGTTCACCAATTTTCGGACGTTCTAGCTGCGAGCGGAGGGGCAACCCTGCAACGACTTCCCCCCGACTACGAGATCCGTGTACCGGGACCGGAAGAGGTCGCTGCGCTTCCAAGCATCGAAGTCGCCGCAGCGGAGGTTGTGCCGCTGGAAGACTTGCCGATGCCAATACGCGACGACGCGTTGTCTCCCGCCAAATTCCATGAAGCTGCCGACGACGGTCGCCTGCTCGTCGCGGTTCACAAGCCATCACGAAAGCCGGTGGGTTTTGCGTTGTTGTTGGTCGTCGATGACAACGGACATCTCCACGAGATCGATGTCCATCCCGAACACGCGCGGCAGGGGGTGGGGGCGTCATTGGTCGAGGCGGTTGTCGCATGGGCACGGACAAACGAGTTCGCTTGGTTGACGCTCACGACGTTCCGCCATCTGCGCTGGAACGCCCCATTTTACGAGCGACACGGCTTTCGCGAATTTCCGAACGCATCGCTTGGACCTGACCTCGTAGCGTTACGCAAAGAAGAGAGCGAAGCAGGGCTCGCGTATGAAAAGCGGCTTGCGATGCGGCTCGATGTGAACGCGACACGATCGATCGAGCCGGGACCCGGGCGTGGCGATGCATAAGGTGGCCGGGCAAACGAAACCAAGCATTTCTAAAACAGACGCATTTCAGACGTCGACCTTCGAGACTCTGCTCGAACGAGAGGCAGCCCTTCGGAACGATCTCTACGGCTTTACCTTTCTTCCCGAAACCGCCGCGGCGTTTTCAATGACCGGGATGCGTATGCCGCAATGTTCTCGGGTGTGATTTGTCGCAACGATGAGCCGCGCGAAGCATTTTTGTCCCTCGAAATGGACAAGCGTTCGACCACGAAAATTCTTTCGGCTGCGGGATATCAATCGGGGTTCCTCCGCCATGCCCACGATTGGGAGCGTCTTTGGGAGTCGGCGGTTCGCTGAAGACCTCGGAAAACCAGACGCAACTGCACGATATCCCACGAACCATCGCGGAGGCTGTTGCGTCTCCGGCTTTCTACGAAGGCGTTACGGTGTTTCGGGCACGCGAATCGCGGCCGTACCTCCACTACGTCTGGCAGCACCGGTATTGGGACGATGTGCATCTCCCGCCGCTGCGAGAATTCATCATCGAGGGGCCTGTGCGCGATGTCGCATGATGGCATCTCAAGCCGGAACGGTTGGTTCCCGCACCCAGCCTGATGCAAGCCTAATTACAATTTGAGCGAAATCGGCTGAATCGACCCGAATATCGGTCGCGCCGCTACATTGTACGGCTCCATGAAAACGAATTTTTCCTTGAAAGGGTCGCGTGCCCGATACGTCGCGATTGCAATGGTTGTCTCGGGCCTCTCGGTGTTGTTGCTAGGCGGGGGGGCTTACGCCTCCGGTGAGAGTTCGATCCAAAAGATCTGTGATCGGCGCTGGCCCACGAACGACAAAGCGCAGCAGCTGTGTCAAGAAAGCCAGTCGGCTTCGGCAAGCGAGTTCATGCGCGAAATTGAAAGCGAAGTAGAAGGCTCTGCTGCCTTCCTGTTTGCAAAAGTGTGTATCGAGAAATTTCGATTGTTGCCGCCCCAGGGCATCGATTGGGTCCAGGCCCTGAGCTGCTTTCGCGAGCGGCTCGGTGATCGCGAGTAGAAAGTCAGTCGTCAGAGTAGAGCGGATCAAAGTCCGGAATCGACGAACGCTGGCGGCGAGCATAAGTCGCCGAAAACGTGAGGAACGAAAGTGCGCGACTACGAAGACATACGATTCGAGCTAGACGAGGGCGTCGCGGTCATTACCCTGCATCGTCCCGAACAAATGAATTCGTTCAGCGGGAAAATGGGCGAGGAGCTTGGCGATGCCTATCGTCGATGCGATCAAGACGACGACATTCGCGTCGCGATCCTCACCGGTGCTGGTGTGGCCTTTTGTGCTGGCGCCGACATGACCGCGGGTGCAGAGACGTTTGCCAGCCAGGAGATTTCGAATTTCAGTGCATCGCCTGTCAGCCCAAAGGCTTGGGAAGTCCGAAAGCCAATTATCGCAGCGCTGAACGGACACGCGGTTGGCCTCGGTCTCACGTTGGCGTTGCAGTGCGACATGCGGATCTGCGCGAACGAAGGCAAGTACGGTGTATTGCAGGTACGTCGAGGGGTCATGCCTGACGCGCATTGCCATTGGACGTTGCCTAGGCTCGTTGGCACCGAGCGCGCTGCATCACTGCTCTTGACCGGGCGCAAGATCCAAGGTCCAGAAGCCGAAGCGATGGGGCTCGTACTCAAGAGCGTGCCCGCCGTCGACGTTTTGGAAACCGCGATGGAAATCGCCCGCGACATTGCGACCAACACTGCACCGTTGTCGGTCGCGATCACGAAAAAGCTGTTGTGGGAAAGCACAGGCTTGAGTGCCGCAGAAGTTGAACGGGCCGAAACAGACCTGCACCATCACTTGATGGGCGCGTCGGACGCGATCGAGGGACCCGTTGCGTATCTCGAACGTCGCAAGCCGGAATGGAAGCTTACGGTGAGCAAGGACTGGCCCAACTGGCCCGGAGAAGACAAGGACTAGGGCACGACATCGGTAGAACGTCAAAACCAGAACACCACCGGCACAGAATCGACACAACACCAGAACAACACGGTCAAAACGACGGCCGACTTAGGAGTATGCACATGGTGGGCAACAGCACTCTGACATCGGCGCTGATGTCGACCGCGGGGCTATTTGGTGGTGGCAAGGGGCCACTTGCCGTTGGCGATCCGGCGCCGGACTTCACGCTTTACGGTGCCGACGGCGCGTCGCATACCCTCGAACAGTACAAGGGAAAGCAAGCTGTCGTGCTCGCTTGGTTTCCTCGTGCGTTTACCCCTGGCTGAACGATCCAAGCCAAATCGCTGCGTGACAGCGAAGCCGCACTCGAAGAATTCGACGTCGCTTACTTTATGGTGAGCCTCGACGACGCAGGGAAGAACGAAAAATTCGCGAGCTCGGTCGACGCCGACTTCGCAATTTTGAGTGACAAGGACAAGTCCACAGCCAAAGCTTACGGAGTACTCGGTCTGGCGGGTTTGTTCACCAAGCGTTGGACTTTTTATATTGATCGCGAAGGCATCCTGCGCGCAATCGATGATGGCGTTCGGGTCACGACGGCTGGCGAAGACATGACCGACCGGCTTACCGAGCTTGGATTCCCTCGTCGAAGCTGAGGGCAGAGGCAGCCTATGCTCCCAGCAGCACCCGTAGATAGGGGTTCGCGAATTTCCCGCTCGGATCGAGGCGGCTGCGGATCTTCAGGAAGTTGTCCCAATTGGGATAGAGGTCGCGCAGTTCGCGCGCTTCGAGAGTATGAAATTTGCCCCAATGCGGTCGCCCGCCATAATTGGCGAACACCGCCTGTGCGTCCGCAAAGAGTTTGTCCGACGGCAAGTCGGCCGCCTGGTGGACGGAGATGGTGACGCTGTCGCGTTCGAACGCGGGACTCAAGTCAATGTCGTCGGCGGCGAGGGTTCGTACTTCTACTGGCCAGAAAACTTTTTCGTGCCGCTCGCGCATCATCTTTCGAATTTCTTGAAAACACTCAACCCCCTTGGCTGCGGGAACCGCAAACTCGAGTTCGTTGAACTTGTCCTCGCGAATCGAAGGGAAGACGTCAGCGCTGTGGCCAATCAATTCCCTTTTCTGATCCGGTAGGTCGCTTGGTTCGTCGTCGGTCGGGTTCAGACTCTTAAAGTAGACGACGTCGCGCGCCGGAGACCAGAAAAACTCGAGGTGCCGGTTCTGATTGCTGCGAGAGATAAACGACCGGGCGCCCGAGACCCCTTCTTTCCATTCGCTTTGATGCAGGCGGTAAGCGGGAACGAGCTGAAGCTCGACTTCGGAAATCACCCCGAGGGCGCCCAGTGAAACTCGGGCCGCCTTGAAGATTTCAGGCTCAACGTTGGACGAACATTCCAGTACGTCCCCCGACGCGAGTACGATCCGCATGCTTCGCACGGCGGTGGACATACTGCCCAGGGTTGGACCCGTACCATGGGTTCCCGTCGAAACGGCCCCGGCAATGCTCTGAACGTCCACGTCGCCCTGGTTGATCGTTGCAAGGCCGGCGTCGCGAAGGGTGGGGCCGAGGTCGTGGATCTTGCTGCCCCCGCGGATCGTCGCGGTCTGCTTGTCTTTCGAAATGGCGATGATGCCTGCGATGTCGTCGAGACAAACAAGCAGGCCATCGGTTGCACAGAGCGGTGTGCAGGAGTGACCGGTCCCCACGGCACGGACATTTTCGTGGGTCTCGCGCACGAGCGTCTGGAGTTCCGTTTCACTTCTTGGGTAGGAGACGCGCGAAGGTTGAGCGTGTACGCGGCCCGAAAAGTTGCTCCAGGTCCCGTGTCGGTCGACGATGTTTCGGTTGCCACTGTTCACGCCGTTAGTTCTCTGCCCCGCCCACGCTAGCGTCTAAGCGCTCCTGTTCTGCTTTCTTTCGTGCGTATTTTGCCTGCTGATCACGCACCTGTATTTCGCGGTTGCTCAGAACTTTTCCGTCGATCATGTCTCGGCAGGTTTGGGGGATCCTGTCCCGCTGTTCGTTGAGACACGCGCTAATCTCAGGGACTTGGGCGTTGCGGCTGATGTGATCGCAGAGCTCAATGATTTGGTTCCGACACGCGAGGTCATAATCGTGTCCCACACGAATGTGCATGATGGTGCGAATTTTGCTGCGACAAGTCGGATCGACAGCGCTGCCCTTCGCATCCAAGCAGTTCGCCACGTCTTCGCGCGGGGAATGCGGCGCGATGTCGGCGCAGTGCTTCACGACGTCATCCCGACAAGTGAGACCCAGTGCCGCCTTCCATTTATTGCGCGCTATTTCGGCGTAGTCGCGGTTGAGTCTTTCGCTGCAGGCTGGGCTCAACTGGGGCTTGTAGGTCTGGAGGCAACTCGCCAAACGTGCCGGCTTGTCTTCCTCAGAGCAAAACTTGGCGGCATCTTCTGCGCATTCCCAGTCATCGGTCCCGCTGGAACAACCCGCAAAAACTAAAAAACCGCCAAGAATCGCCATAAGTCGCCAGAGTTGGGGCTCTTTTTTCGTAGTCATCGCGCTTAGTCCCCTGTAAGCTGAGCAAAGATCCGCAATCTTCATCCCCGGCCTCATACAATATTCAAGAAGGGTGTTGCGGAATTTTTAAATTGGGACTATAATCCCAAAATGGCTCAGCTTCTCCACAGCGCTCTCGGCCTTGCGGTGCGCAATCTTCTCACGCCGCTGGTTCGCATCTTGCTGGGTGCGGGCGTGCCTTGCGGGGTATTCGTCGAGCAGGTCAAGCGCGTCTACGTGGATGTCGCTCGGTCGGATTTTAATCTGCCTCGACGCAAGCCCTCCATTTCGCGCGCCGCCGTACTCACCGGCCTCAATCGAAAAGAAGTCAGCCGATTGTGGAACTCCGAGGCCGACGCGGAGGAGCCCGCGATCAACAAATATAACCGTGCGGCGCGAGTGATTTCGGCATGGCTCCGAACGGACCGCTTCGCAGACGCGCGCGGCGGCCCCGCGTCCCTTCCTTTTCAGCTTGAGGACTCAAGCCAAGCGCCCAGCTTCAGCGAACTTGTCACGCTGTATAGCGGTGATGTTCCCGCGCGTGCCGTGCTCGACGAATTGCTGCGGGTTGGCGCGGTCGAAGAATTGAAGAACGGAGACCTTCGGCTCGTCGTACACGCATATGTTCCTGCAAAGGGACAAGAAGAAAAGCTCGGCATCCTTGGTCGCGACGTGGCCGAGTTGCTCTCGACCCTCGATCACAACCTGAAAGCCAAGCCCGAAGATGCGCGGTTCCAACGCAAGGTTCTCTACGACAACCTGCCAATCGAAAGCCTACCCGGTCTACGCGCGCGGTCTTCCGTCGCTGCGCAAGAGTTGCTCGAGAATTTTGATCGGCAAATGTCGGAACTTGACCGCGATGAGACCTCGGTAAACGAGGGAACCGGTCGCGCGACTGCGTCGATTGGTATTTACTTCTACGAAGATATTTCCGATGATAGTTTGAACGACGCCGCCTTGAGCAGCGATGAAAAAGCAGGAGAAACAACATGAGCCGAAATTTCATCCTATTTGCCTTGCTCGCGGGAGCCTTTGCGTGCGCCGAAGCCGGCGGTGGCAGCGGTGACTTTGCAGAGGGTGGTATCGGCGGAAGCGGTATTTCCCAGGGTCCGATCACTGAATTCGGCAGTCTCTTTGTGAATGGCATCGAATGGTTCCTCGACGATGCCGAAATCGAATTTGATGGTGAGACGGTTGCAATCGCTGGTTTACTTGAGAGCGAGAAGACCGCCCGCTTTAACTTGGGCATGGTGGTACGCGTTGAAGGCACGATCGACTCGAGTACGGGGATCGGTCAGGCCGAACGTGTCTTCTTTGACGACGAAATCGAAGGACCGGTCAGCGCCATCGTTGATGTGTCCGTCTTGGGTGGGCCGGTTAGTTCAGAGCTGACTGTACTTGGACAACAAATCTTGATTGAAGAGGGTGTGACACGGTGTTTCGACGAACCGACGATCGAGGACGGTGCGCTTGACTTTCCCTGCGACACCATCGAGGTCGGCGATGTGGTTGAAATCAGTGGCCTCCGCG
>JASDVE010000342.1:0-11146 GCA_041891195.1 Myxococcota bacterium
GACCCCGCCAAGATGCACGAGCTCGTGGGCCGGACTCAAATCGACTGGCGAGACGGCATCAAGCGCATGATCACCGCGCTAAACCCAGAGTTGCTACGCGACTGATCCAGACGCGCGGCTTGCTCGGCGGCGCGACGAAGGTCACTTCGTCGATCACGACCTTGGAAATGATGACTGGAGAAAACTCAGACGCATCAAGTGGCGCGAGCGTTCAAATTCATTCGTCGAGCAAACGAACTTTAAAGTTCCCCCGTCTCTCGTCATAGTCGAGAGAGACGTAGCCGCGGCCTTCAGCGTCGTGGAGCAGGTCGGCAAAGTTTTTGTAGCCGGAATTTTGCTCATTGAATTCGGGGTAAACGCGTCGAATCGTCTGCTTAATCATCGAACCCCAGAGCGGGTCGTAGTCTTGCTCAAGGGAACCGACAATTTCCACCAATTGATCAAGAATCGCCGGTTCTTCTACGGCGGGCTTGTCATTGTCAGCGAGCGCCGCGTTCTTGGCGCGAGACGCGGGCTTCTTCTTCACTTTGGGTTTTTCGGCGACACGCACGAGATCGTCGTAGTAGATAAATTCATCGCAACAATTGATCAGCAGGTTTGAGGTTGAACTCTTCACCCCGCACCCGATCACGCGTTTGTTGTTCTCTTTTAGCTTTGAGGCCAGGGGCGAAAAATCACTGTCGCCGGTAAGCAGAGCGAACATGTCGATGTGATCTTTGGAATGGCTGAGATCGAGGGCGTCAACCACCATATGAATGTCGGCGCTGTTCTTCCCGCTCATCTTGGTGCGCGGGATGTCGATCATCTCGATGCCGTGGCTGTGAAATTCGCGCACTTCATTGCGGTACTGACTCCAGTCGCAATACGCGCGCTTATAGACGATGCGGCCTTTTTCAAGCAAGCGTTTGAGGATCAAGCTGACTTGAAAGGCGCCCATTTTTTCGTCACGTACACCGAGGGCAAGGTTTTCATAGTCCACGAAAACCGCGATCAGCTTTTCATCTGCCACGTTGACCTCCCAGTGGTTCGGTGTGACCAGAAACGAATCGTCCCTGTCCGTTGATTGTATCTTTAGTACGCGAAGCGTCGATGTGACGCCGCCACGCTATGAAAGCCAGCGACCGAGTGATGTCCCAAACAAAAAGCGCGCGGCCTTCTGCACGCCTTCGTCCTTCTTTTTGCCGTAAGGATAAAAGTCACGAGAGTTTTTCCCCTTCCAGCGATCGACGATCACTGGAAGCTGATAGCAGTAGCCTAAAACCCCGTTGTCGCCGTTCACCTGACCAACCCCACTTGCCTTGCGACCGCCGAACGGGGCTTCGATCACACCGTACGTGACCGTCATGTCGTTGATGCAAACGCTTCCCGATTCGAGTTGTTTGGCAATCGTGGTCGCCTTGAACTCGTCGTTGGTCCAAACCGTCGCCCCAAGGCCGTAGCGCGTGTCATTGGCAAGACGCAGCGCTTCGTCTTCGTCGGCAACGCGCATGATCGGAAGAATCGGACCGAAGGTTTCGTCCACCATAATCTGCATTTCGTGGTTGACGTCGGTCAGCACAGTCGGTTCAAAGTAGAGACCTTCGAGATCGGGGTTTCTCCGGCCGCCAACTCGAACGATTGCGCCCTTTTCGATTGCATCGGCCATGTGGGTTTCGATAATTTCCATTTGCCGCGGCCAGAAAATCGGACCCACGTCGCTTTCACCGTTGTCACCTTGGCGCAACTTCGAGGCGCGCTTCACCACTTCTTCGATGAACGCGTCTGCGACCGAATCCACGACGTAGACTCGTTCGGTGCCACAGCAGTACTGGCCTGTATTCATATACGCACCCGCGAGAGCGCCCGCCGCCGCGCTTTCAATGTCGGCGTCAGTGCAAACGATCATCGGGTCCTTCCCTCCTAGTTCTAACGTGCATGGGATGAGTTGCCGCGCACAGGACTCGCCAACCTTGCGCCCGGTTTCAACGCTGCCGGTAAACGAGACCTTGTCGACTCCCGACTCGCAAAGCGCTGCACCGGTTTCGCCGTCTCCCACCAAGACTTGCAGCACGCCTTCGGGAAGCCCCGCTTCCCGAAACATCTCGGCGAGCAGTTGCGCTGAAAAAGGTGTGACTTCCGATGGTTTAAGAAGAACCGCATTGCCCGCTACAAGCGCTTGTGCCGTTGGGTTGAGCGAAAGAATAAACGGGCCATTCCACGGCGTAATGATCCCGACAACGCCGAGCGGCACCTGGTGGATCGTAACCTTCTTCATAAATCGCATGACACCGTGAAGTGATCGCGGCTTCGGAGCAAGCATTTTTGCAGCGCGCTTGCTGTAGTACGAAAGTGAATCCGCCGCGGCGAACACTTCCATCGTGATCGCTTCGCTGCGCGTCTTGCCCGTTTCACGGATGACGGTTTCGATCACATCTTCCTGGCGATCAAGCAAGATCTTGAGCACGCGCTTGAGATAGCCAGCGCGCTTTTCAACAGAAAGCGCCGCCCAGGCAGGTTGCGCCTTGCGCGCCCGTTCCAGGGCTGCCTTTACTTCGGAAGCAGGTTGAACTTCAATCTCTCCGATCTCTTCGAGGTCGACCACACTGCGCAATCGCAAGCGCCTCGGCTCATCAGGGGAGTTGGACGGGATGGGTTCGACGATCGCCATGTTGTGAAGTCTCCAGTTTTCGAATCAACAGCTTAGACCCCGAAGTCTACCACCGGACTTCCACCCCGACCCCCAAACGCGACTCTCCAGCCGTATTCCTCGCTCCGGCGATGGGCCTGCGGGCGCACTACAATCGTGCGTCATGGCGGCCGATAAAGACGAAATCACGGTTCTCCTCAACCAGAGCCACAAGACCGACAGCCCGGCAGATCAACTTTGGGATCTCGTGTATCCCGAACTGCGCCGACGCGCGCGCAATTTATTGAAGAACGAGCGGGCGGACCATACGCTTTCCGCGACCGCGATCATTAATGAAGTCTTCGTGCGCTTGACCACGGCCTCGGCCCGAGAATGGCAGGACCGAACACATTTCTATTCGGCCGCGTCGGGCATCATGCGTCACGTTCTGATCGATTACGCCCGCGCACGAACGACAGACAAACGCGGCGGTGACAGAGTACGCGAGACCTTGGACGAAAACGTCTTCCCGACCGTGACATTTTCAGAGGAAGGCTTCCAAGAGGCACGGGACTCTCTGGATCGATTGGCCCTCGAAAATGACCGCGCCGCCCTCGTTGTCGCACTTCGGGTCTTTGGCGGGCTGACGGTGGAAGAAGTGGCCCAAGAACTTTCCATTTCCGAGCGAACGGTCAAGAGTGATTGGGTCACCGCGCGTGTCCGCCTAAAGGCGATCCTAAAAAGCCGAACGTGCTAGCGCCGCTCCTGAACAACTCAAAGTTCGATGCTGGCAACTGGGTTCCGAAGCCTGACCCAAAACGTAAAATCGCCCCCTGTGCGAATTAGCAGGGAGCGATTTCGGTGGTGTTCAATCTGGGACTTTCTTGGCGCACTTACTTCTTCAGAAGATCTATCACTTTTAGCCTTGCCCTCTTTCAACCCCGGTGATTAAGCGCTCAGCACCGAGGACAACTTGCGATTATTCTCGGCCAAGGTTCGCCGCGTGCGGAAGAGACTGATCTTGACCGCCTGCGGTGACTTGCCCATTTTCTGCGCGATCTCTCGCATCGATTTATTTTCGAGGTACCGCAACTCAAATGCTTCTCGCTGCTGCTCCGGCACCTTCTCCTCGAGTACCCGGCTGCAGGTGCGTCTAATGCGAACAAAGTCAGTTCGCTGGTCTGCGGGAGTCTCGCCTGATTCGAGAGCGCTTACCTCTTCGCTCTCGAGTGATTGAATTTTCGCGTTGCGTTTTCGATAGCGTCGGCAGATTTGGTTGTGTGCGATGCCGAACATCCAGGTCAGCAAGGAAGACCGTCCTTCAAACTGGGCCATTCCACGGAAGACCTGGAGAAATACTTCTTGGGTCACATCTTCTGCATCGGCCTGATCGCTCATCCGCTTGAGTGCAAATAAGTAGATTCGTCGGTTGTAGAGCTCGTAAAGTTCGACGAATGCGGGCTCGTTGCCAACAAGAATCTCACGCACGAGTCGCGCTTCATGTTCGGGGTGAATCGGGGTTCGTTCCGTCGCCATTTTTTCTCCTCTTCTCGCCTTCTGCTCGCGGCTTGTTTGATGTTGAGAACTGGCTATTTGCCGCTCATATAGAGAGGCGAGTTCTGGGTGAAAAGCGGGCAATCAAAAAGCCCCTTTTTCCAGTCTCAGTCAAAAGAAAGGAAAGCTATTGCGTTTTCGGGCACTTGCGGATCAAGTGGCCGACGCAAAATTGTCGAAAACGCGCAATAGTGAGAATAAAACGACTCGAAAGCGTTGAATTCTCGAATACTTTTCGCCGCTTGAGCACGAGGCAGTGGAGCCAACAGGAACAAAACCAGAAAGCACGGCTTGGCGTTGATCCTTCTCGACGTGATCGTGTTGCGCGGCAATACGATGGAGGCCCACCCGCCAGAAGGGTTCTTCGCCGGACTCTTTCTGTATTCCATTGCTGGAGATCTACTCTTCAAGCGAAGTCGCCAAGCGATCAATCGCAATGAATTGCGCGTCGCAAGCATGCGCGCAACGGAGCTCAAGAACGAATCCGTCCGCGGTTCGGGAAGCAGCAGCGATCGACACTCGATGCCCACGGATCAGTTGAAGCACGGATTCGCAAGCCTAAGCACAAGGCTTCGGACGCGAATTGCGATTCGAAGAAGACGGGCTCATCAGCGACGACGAAATCGCCGTGGCGAAGAGCAAGCTGCTCGGCTGATCGCACGCGGCGAAGGGACTGGTCGGTTTCCTCTACACGCGTGCAGAGCGCTTCAACTTCGATCGAATGCTAGGGTCTGGCGCTTCGCATAAGCGCATTGGAGCAATCGAATTTGCCACATCAAAAATCGCAGAACATGTCAAAGCATCTCAGCCAATATGCCGATCGCTATAGGCTGACCATTCCAGAAGCGCAGATCGAGCTCACATCATTTGCGGAAGAAGTAAGCGCGGGCCTTTCCGCCGCTGATAGAAGCCTTCCCTGCCGCTTCTTTTACGACGAGATCGGCTCAAAGATCTTCGAGGAGATCTGCGACCTCGAGGAGTACTACCTCACCCGCGTCGAACGCATGATACTGCGGGAGCGCGCCGCCGACATTGCAGGTCACTTCGATCAAGGCGCAACCCTTGTCGAATTTGGAAGTGGTAGCGCGGAAAAAACTCGAGTCTTGTTAGAAGCACTCCTCGCCGCTCAAGCGTCTCTAGTCTACGTCCCCATCGACATTTCTCGCAGCGCCATCGAGGAGAGCGCGGAGGCGCTCCTACGCGAACATCCACGGCTCAACGTGCATGCGGTTTGTGGTGAATACGAAACCGCGCTGACCGTACTGGGGAGCCACGATTCAACCCCACGCCTGGTTCTTTGGCTGGGCTCGTCCGTCGGCAATCTCGACAAGCCGCAAGCCGCCGACTTTTTGATAAAAGTCCGTGCGGGCATGGCAACGTCGGATCGTCTTTTGATTGGCATCGATCTCCGCAAGAAGCGGGAGCGTCTCGAACGCGCATATGACGACTCCCTCGGCGTCACGGCACGCTTCAACAAGAACCTACTCACTCGGATCAACCGAGAACTCGGCGCTGATTTTTTGTCGGAGCAGTTTGAGTTTCGAGCGCATTACCACGAAGATTCGGGCTGCGTCGAGAGTTCACTCGTCAGCCTTTGCGATCAAAACGTACAAATCGCGGAGCTGGGCGAGTCGTTCGCATTCCGACAGGGCGACAAGATCCACACCGAGAACTCGTACAAGTACTCTCTTCAGGAGATCGACGAACTCGCAGCGCTCTCGCAGATGCGTTGCGAAACCCGCTGGCTCGATGACGACGGCGAATACAGCGTCAACCTACTGGCGCCTGTCTGACACTGTGGCTGTAGTACCGGCAAGTAGTGCCGGCAGCAGTGGCGGCTCTAGTGAGCGATGCGCCAGTTTTTGCCGTAACCCAAGTCGACAACGAGCGGAACCTCAAGCGGGTAAACACCTTCCATCTTGTCCCGCACGAGCGCGCTCAACGCGTCAACGTCTTTTTCAGACGTCTCAAAGACCAGTTCATCGTGGACTTGCATGATCATGATCGCACCCAGCCCGGACTCCGTGAGCGCCGAATCGACGTCGATCATCGCCTTCTTGATCAAGTCTGCCGCCGTTCCCTGGATAACGGAGTTGACTGCCATTCGCTCGGCAGCTTGTTTGAGCATGCGATTCTTCGAAGAGAGATCTGGCAGGTAGCGCCGCCGACCAAGCAGGGTCGAAACGAACCCGTCCGTTTTGGCATTCTTTGTGGTTTCGTCGAGGAAACGGCGCACTCCGGTATATCGCGCGAAATAGGCGTCGACGATACCCTGTGCCTCTGCGTTGGCGATCCCCAATGTATTCGCGAGTCCAAACGCCGACGATCCGTAGATGATTCCAAAGTTGACGGCCTTTGCGTGCGCGCGCTGGTCATCGTCGACTTCGTCGACCGAAATCCCTGCCACTTCGGCGGCCGTCCGTCGGTGAATGTCGTCTCCCTTTAAAAACGCATCGACCAGACTCTCGTCTCCCGAGTAGTGCGCGAGCACGCGGAGCTCAACTTGCGAATAGTCCGCGGCAAGCATGACCTGCTTACTTGCCGGAATGAACGTCTCACGAATCCGAACCCCCTGAGCGGTTCGAATCGGAATGTTCTGCACGTTGGGCTCGGACGCGGAAAGCCGTCCCGTCGCCGCACCCAATTGATTAAACGTGGGATGAATGCGTCCGGTCTTTTCGCTGATCAGCTTCGGCAGCGCGTCAACGTAGGTGCTTTTCAATTTCGCTAGCTGCCGCCATTCGAGGATCTTACCCGGCATCGGATGTTCGTCGGTCAACTGTTCAAGCACGCTCTCCGCTGTGGAGTAGCCAGTCTTCGTCTTCTTGATCGGGGTAAGCCGCAGTTTTTCAAACAAAATGACCTGCAGCTGTTTGGGCGAGCTCACCAAAAACTCTTCGCCCGCGAGTTTATGAATTTCTTTTTCCAAGGTTGCCAACGTGGACTCGTACTCTTCGGAGAGGCTCGCGAGCATCGTCTCGTCAACTCGAACGCCATTGCGTTCAATCCGCGCAAGTACCCGGGTGAGTGGAAGTTCGACGTCGACGAACAAACTCGTCAGCCCGTCTCGATCCAAGCCCTCTTGGATCTTCGACCGCATCGCAACGACGGTCGAAATCTGATCGGCAAGCCAGCTGGCGAGGTCTTCCACTGGCACTTCGGCGGCGGGCGTTGCTTTCGCGCCGCGCCCGACGAGATCTTCCCAACTCTTGACTGACCGCCCCAGTAGCTGCATCGCCAACGGCGCCAAGTCGTTGGAGCCGGCAGGGTCGAGCAAGAACGCACCGATGCTGGCGTCGAATGTCGGGACCGGGATTCCGAGCCCCTGCTCGCCTAACAGCGCTTGCAATCGTTTCGTCGACCAGCCGAACCACGGCTTGGGAGACGGAACATCAAAGAGCGGCTGGAGCGTATCGACCACTTCTGCCATCGTGAGCTGTGCTTCTTCGGCTCCGCCGAGGGGGAGATCCGTCTGCCCGTTGCTCAAGCGAACAAGCGGTAGATAGGCCGCGTCCTTTCCTTCTGCGGAGGCCAACGCCAAGCCGACAACCGGAGCGTCGACGACGCTGCCGGCACCTTCAACCGCGAGCATGACAAGTTCGTCACATTGAGAGAGCTTTGCGAACGCCTTCGTGAGGGCTTTGCCATCGCGAACAATGTCGATTGAAAGTTCTTCAACGGGACTCTCGCTGTCGACCCTGGAGGGTTCTGCGTCATCGCCGTCGAGCTCGAGGTTTTCGAGGAGGCGCGTAAAGCCGAGTCGCTTGTACAACTCGCGAAGCGAATCGACGTCAGCCTCGGGAAGTCTGAGTTCTTCGAGTTCGACACCCAGGTCAACATCACAGCGCAGAGTCGAAAGCTCTCGCGACAGCAAGGCCATATCCGCGTGTTCGGTGAGCCCTTCCCGTGCACGCTTGGCTTTAATCTCTTCGGCGTGGGCGAGCATATTGTCGAGACTCCCCCACTCTTCCATCAGCTTCGCGGCGCCTTTCACGCCGATCCCCTTTACGCCCGGAATGTTGTCACTCGGGTCGCCAACGAGCGCGCGCAGATCGAGCATCTGCTCTGGGGGTACGCCGAACTTCTCCTTCACTTCGGCAGGGCCAAACCGACGATTCTTGATGCCGTCTACAAGCTCGACACGGTCGGTACACAGCTGCATCAAGTCCTTGTCTGTCGAAATAATCGAAACTGCGACGTCGTCGGGTGCATGAGTGGCGAGGGTTGCAATCACGTCATCGGCTTCGAAGCCCGGGATCTCGATGCGCTGAATTCCATGCGCGTCGATCAATTCTTTAACCAACGGGAACTGCACGATCAGGTCTTCGGGCGTCGCGTCGCGATTGGCTTTGTACTCTTTATAGATCTCGTTGCGAAACGACCCGCCTTTGGGATCCATCGCAACTGCGATGAAGTCGGGCGATTCTTCCCGAATAATCTTGTGCAAGATATTGGTAAACCCAAGAACGGCATTCGTTGGTGAACCGTCTGGCCCGCGCAGCCCGGGGATCCCGAAGAACGCGCGAAAGATCGCGTTGGCTCCATCGATCACAACGAGGCGTTTCATTTCCTTCTTACCCTTGCTCTTTTTACTCGTTGCCGCGCTCATCCGTTTTTCCGCCAAGGCGCACCTCGTTGTCGATGGGGTTCGGTCTCTCGTGCCCTGCTGAGTCTGGTCAGACTAGCTCGAATTTACAGGTCGCAGGAACAGCATGCGGTCTGTAGGGTTCGACCGTGTCGAACGAAATCGAAGAGAAGCGGGTAACCAACCGAACTGGGCCCCAGTTTCGGCCGGTCGCTATTTTAGGGCTGCTCTACTTCGCCGCGTTCTTTTTTCTATTTGGCTTACTGCTGGTCGTCCCCGAAATGGCGAGGGTTCTCGAAGACACACCAGGAAGCCCCGAGGAGCAGGAAGCCGCGGCGAAGGCCAGCGTGCACGCGATATTTCGTCCCCGCATGCCGTTCGCGATTTTCTTTGCACTTCTCGGGACGGGCGCCGGGGCTCACTTCAAATTGCTTCCGGGGTTTCGTTTCTAGGCTGATTTCGCCGGATGGCGGCGGCATGGGGCTGAAGTCAAGCCGCGACACGCCCGACCACAAACGCTTCGACGTCACCGACCGTGCGAAGAACCTCGGCTTCTTCATCCGAGACTTCAATATCGAAGGTTTCTTCGATCGCCATCACGAGCTCCACGACGTCGAGCGAGTCGGCACCCAGGTCGTCAATGATGTTGGCTTCGGACTTCATCTTCGAAACGTCAACACCAAGCTGGTCTGAGACAAGCTGACGCAATCGCTCAACGGCATCTGCACTCATCGCATGTTCCTCATGGGCTTTTCCCGAAGCGGCTCATCATGGCCAAGAAAGTCGACCGGCCTCAACCCGGGGTGGACGCTTTCTGACGAGACAGTCCCAAGACCAACAACTCGATCGCGTCTGCAAAAACATCTTGCAGCGGTCTGCGGCGGAGTTCCTTGCGCGGGGCGGTGTACTCAGACTGGATCAAGCCGTTCGCCATCGTCCACATGATGTACGAAACTTCCCAAGTATCACATTCGGCCAATTCGCCTTCAGCCACGCCGTGATCGAGAACGTCCTTCAAGATCGAAAGACTTCCTTCCCACAAGTTTGCGACTTCACGCACGGCGTCTTCGGGGAGGCCACCAATGAGCGATTCGTTGTCGACGGCCCAAAAGATCTGGAAGTACTCGATGTGCTCGGTCCAATGGGTAAGATAGAAATCACCAAGCCGGTTTAGTCGATCGCGCACCGGCCCCGCGAACTCAGCGACTTCACGCATTTTATTGACAAAGCCCGTACCATTTTCGGCCAGCACCGCGACGTACAAATCGGCCTTACTTTCGAAGTATCGGTACAGGGTCCCTTTTGCGACGCCAGCCTTCGTTGCGACTTCGTCCAGGTTAGCAAGCATGAACCCATCGCGGAAAAAGACGTCTCTCGCGGAATCGAGGATGCGACGTCGCGACTGCTGCTTCTTCTCTTCGCGCGAAACGCGCCCGTCCGAATGTTTCACTTGCATTCCGTCCTCGCCCTAGGCTTGCAATGAACGCGACGCAGGATCGCTAGAGCCGTTAGTCAAGATCGTCGCTCCCTTCGTATCGATACGCTTCAAAGAGCGAAGTTTGAATGTACCGTTCACCATAATCGCAAACGATCGTAACGATAAATTTATTTTCGTTGCCGGGTCTTTTCGCGTATTCAATTGCCGCTTTCACATTCGCGCCGGATGAAATGCCACAGAGCATGCCCTCTTCTCTCGCGAGCCTGAGCGACATCTCGATGGCATCTTTGTTCGACACGGCGATCACGCCACTCGGAAGCGTGGGGTCCATGACTTCGGGAATGAACCCAGCGCCGATCCCCTGAATCATGTGCGGCCCAGGCGAGCCCCCGGCGAGCACCGGGCTGGCTTCGGGTTCGACGGCAATCGTTTCGAACGACGACTTGCGTTTCTTCAACGCTTGCGCGACGCCGGTAATCGTGCCCCCCGTCCCCACGCCTGCGATAAAGGTGTCGACCTTGCCCTCCGTGTCTTTCCAGATCTCCTCGGCTGTCGTGCGTCGATGCGCCTCAGGGTTCGCGGGGTTTCGAAACTGCTGCGGAATGAATGCCTCGGGGATTTGGTCGGCGATTTCATTTGCCCGTTCGACGGCACCCGTCATTCCCTTTGCACCTTCAGTGATGACCAAGCGCGCCCCAAACGCGCGCAGCGTGACGCGTCGTTCAAGACTGAACGTGTCAGGCATGACAAGGATGCAGTCGTACCCCTTGACCGCAGCAATCATCGCGAGGGCGATACCCGTGTTTCCGCTTGTCGGTTCGACGATGACGGTCTTACCGGGGGTAATCAATCCGTCTCGCTCGGCCGCTTCAATCATTGCGATGCCAAGCCGGTCTTTGACGCTGTTGCCCGGGTTGGCCGATTCGAGCTTCACATGAATTTCGGCAGTGATGCCCTCGGTCAC
>JASDVE010000343.1:0-2525 GCA_041891195.1 Myxococcota bacterium
CGTCATGAGCATCGCGGTCGTCGCGGTCTGTGCGCTTTCGAATGTCGCGGTCAGCGTGATTCGCAATCACATCCCGTCGAGCGTTCGCATCATCGTGCAGCTCACGATTATCGCCTCGCTCGTGATCGTGACCGACCAGGTCCTCAAGGCCTTCGTCTTCGACATCAGCAAGCAGCTTTCGGTGTTCGTCGGTTTGATCATCACCAACTGCATCGTGATGGGACGAGCCGAAGCCTTCGCGATGCAAAACACGCCGAAGCTCAGCTTCATTGACGGCGTCGGCAACGGTCTCGGTTACGGCGTTGTGTTGATGCTCGTCGCGTTTGTCCGCGAGTTGTTCGGCAGCGGCAAGCTTTTCGGCTTTACCGTCATGCAGACCGTCAACGAGGGTGGCTGGTACGTCCCCAACGGTCTGATGTTGTTGGCCCCGGCTGCGTTCTTCTTGATCGGCTGCTTTATCTGGGCCGTTCGCAGTTGGAAACCTGAGCAAGTGGAGGAAGAGTTCCGTGTTGGAACATTATTTGAGCCTGGCTACGAAGGCCATATTCGTTGAGAACATGGCGCTTGCCTTCTTCTTGGGCATGTGTTCATTCCTGGCGATTAGTAAAAAAGTCGAAACTGCAATGCAGTTGGGCTTTGCGGTCATCTTCGTGCTCGCAGTCACCTGTCCGCTCAACCAGCTCCTCAACGAGGTCTTGTTAAAGGAAGGTGCGCTTGCGTGGCTCGGCTTCGAAAATGTCAACCTTTCGTTCCTGACCTTCTTGACGCTAATCGGAACCATCGCAGCAACCGTCCAGATCGTAGAAATGGTGCTCGACCGGTTTTCGCCCGCGCTCTACAACGCGCTCGGTGTTTTTCTTCCGTTGATCGCCGTGAACTGCGCGATCTTGGGTGCTTCGCTCTTTATGGTCGAGCGTGACTACACGCTCGGCGAGAGCACGGTCTTCGGGATTGGCTCGGGCATTGGTTGGGCACTCGCCATCACGGCCCTGGCGGCGGTTCGCGAGAAGCTCCGCTACAGCAATGTCCCTGCGCCGCTCCGGGGCCTCGGTATCACGTTCCTTTTAGTCGGCTTGATGTCGATCGGCTTCATGGCATTTTCGGGCATCCAGCTCTAGTTCACGATCACCTTCACGATCAACTTCACGACCACCTTCACAATCACTACGAACAGATCGCTCGGCAAGTAACGAGTTCACAACGCGCAGCAAGCGCAGGGTTTCGCAGACATGGAAACAGTCATCTTTGGTGTCGTCGCATTTACGGTTTTGATCGTGTTGCTGGTTGGCGTTCTGGTTTTCGCCAAGGACAAGCTGGTGGCGAGCGGCGAAGTCAAGATCATGATCAACGGCGATCCCGCGAATACGATCACGACGTCCGCGGGCAGTACATTGCTCAACACACTTTCCGACCAGAAGATCTTCATCCCGTCTGCCTGCGGTGGTAAGGGAAGCTGCGGCGTCTGCACCGTGAATGTGATCGAGGGCGGCGGCGCGATGCTCCCGACCGAGACTTCTCACATCTCTCGCGGCGAGGCCCGCGAAGGCTGCCGTCTTTCTTGCCAGGTCAAGGTCAAGGAAGACATGAAGATCGAGATCCCCGCGGAAGTGTTCAGTGTCCGCAAGTGGGAGTGCACGGTCCTCTCGAACCACAACGTGGCCACGTTCATCAAGGAACTCATTCTCGAACTGCCGACCGGCGAAAGTGTGCCGTTCCGCGCAGGGGGTTATATCCAGATCGAAGCCCCGCCTCACGTGGTGAATTACAAGGACTACGACATCGAAGAGGAATACCGCGGAGACTGGGACCAATTCGACCAGTGGCGCTATGTCTCTGAAGTACCCGACCCCGTGACGCGCGCGTACTCGATGGCGAACTACCCCGAGGAAGCGGGCATCATTATGTTGAATGTCCGTATCGCATCGCCACCACCGCGCACGCCCGACGTGCCGCCGGGGATTATGTCTTCGTGGATGTTCAACCTGAAGCCAGGCGACAAGGCCACCATTTCTGGTCCGTTCGGCGATTTCTTCGCCAAGCCCAGCGAAAACGAAATGATCTTTGTCGGGGGCGGCGCGGGTATGGCGCCGATGCGCTCACACATCTTCGACCAGTTCCGCAGGCTCAGTACGGATCGTAAAGTGACGTTCTGGTACGGCGCACGCAGCTATCGCGAAGCCTTCTACGTCGATCACTTCGACAAGATCGCCAAAGAGAACCCTAACTTTGACTGGCACCTCGCACTCTCTGAGCCCCAACCCGAAGACAACTGGACTGGACTCACCGGGTTCATCCACCAGGTGTTGCTCGACAACTACCTGAAGGATCACGATTCACCGGAAGACTGCGAGTACTACATCTGCGGCCCACCGATGATGAACAACGCTATGATTCAGATGCTCACGGATCTCGGAGTCGAGAACGAGAACATCATGTTCGATGACTTCGGCTAAAAAGCGAAACCGCGTAGCAATTCCGAACGCGCTTTGGGGTCTCCCGAAGGAGTGCTGGGATGGGCTCTAAGC
>JASDVE010000344.1:0-10969 GCA_041891195.1 Myxococcota bacterium
CGTCCGAAGCGCTGCGCTCCGTATCGGTTCGCGAAGCCCAACTGTTTCACGGTCTCGAGCCTTGCGACCGCCGCTTCTGTTTCCGCTTCGGTGAGTCCGCGCACCCACATTTCAAATTTGTTGCCGCGCAAATGCCCCGTACGCAATTTGTTCTGATGTCGAACGGCTTCGAGGACTTGGGCGTCGGGAAGGACTGCGGTCGTGACGCGCTCAGGATCAATGTCGGGTAACGAAAACCACTGACGCGTCACCCCGACCCGATCCTTCCGCCCCGCGTAGCCGATGTCTCTGCGCTTCAACCCGAACGCTTGGGCAAGATCTTCGGCGACTTCTTCGGTGGTTCGCAACCGCTTCTCGATCCGCACAAATGTGTGCGGGCCGCTCCCGATCGCCGGATACAGCGCAATCTCATCAACCAAGAAGTCTTCAGGGGAAGCTTTGAAGTACGCCACGCCTATCGGACCCGCGCAGTACCGCGCATCACGGCAGCGACCGGCCCAAACGACCGGCGGTGAATCGGAGAAGCGCCCAAACGTTCGAGCGCTTCAAGGTGCTGCGCTGTGCCGTAACCCATGTGTCGTCCAAATCCGTAGCCGGGATATTGGACGTCGAAGTCTTGCATCAGCCGATCGCGAAACACCTTGGCGACGATCGATGCCGACGCGATGGAAGCATCGATCGCATCACCGTGGATCAAACCTTGTTGCGGGACCGTGACGCGGGGAATCGTGCGCGCATCCACCAAGCAGTAGTCGGGCGCGGGGTTGAGCCCCTCGACGGCGCGACGCATCGCTTCGAGCGAGGCCTGGAAGATATTGCGTGAGTCGATTTCTTCAGGAGACACGCTGCCGATGGAAACCGCAATGGCTTGTTCGTGGATCGCGAACGACAGTTTTTCGCGCTGCGCCGGTTTCAATTTCTTCGAGTCATTCACGAGCGGGAGATTGACTTCTTCGGGCAAAATCACCGCGGCAGCGACGACGGGACCCGCCAGCGGGCCCACTCCAACTTCGTCGACACCTGCGATCGCCTTGAACCCCCGGACGTAGAGACTGCTTCGAAGTTCGAACATCTTCGCAACGCGTTCGCGCTCTGACCGCATGGCAGCCACGCGCGTCGTCGCCGAACGAACCAGTCCCTGAACTCCGCGCCTAGCGTCGCTGCCGAGTTTTTCAGCAAAGCCGACAAGCGAGGCTTCGTCTTCGAGTTCGACCGCAGTGCGGAGGTGGCTTCGCAGCACGGTGATCGACTGGGTCGTCGCAAGTGGGGGCTTGGGGTCGGTCACCTTCACTCCGTTGGATCGTTGTCGCGCATGTCGAGTTTCCGCTCGACGGCGCGCAGCCGTTTCAGCATTTCGGGAAGCCGCTTGAGCGCCGCCATCGTGCGGTGCCAGCGTCGATCTTCCATCTGCGGTGTTCCGTAGACTCGGGCATGGTCGGCAACGTCTTTGTGGAGACCTGCCCGAGCACCGAGAAACGCTCGACTGCCAATCTCGAGATGCCCGGCTACGCCCACCTGTGCCATCACGATCGTTCCGCGACCAATTTTCGTACTGCCACTGAAACCGGATTGCGCCGCAACGGCGACATCTGGCCCGAGTTCACAGCCGTGAGCGATCTGAATCAAGTTGTCGAGCTTTACGCGGTCACCAATTTTGGTCTGGGTGAGGGACGCGCGGTCGATCGTGGTATTCGCGCCGACTTCGACGTCGTCGCCCACGATCACAACCCCCACCTGTGGAACCTTGTGAAGCGCGCCCGTGGCTTCGGGTACGAAGCCAAAACCATCTCCTCCGATCACCGCTCCAGGTTGCAACACAACACGGTCGCCAAGAACACACCTTTCGCGGACCACCACGCCAGCATGTACGACACAGCTTTTACCGACAACAACGTCAGCGTAAAGCGTGGAATTGGGATAAAGCTTCGTGCCCGCGCCCACTTTGCATCGGGCGCCAACAACAGCGCCCGCCGCGACCCAAGCAGTTTCATGCACTTCGGCGTCCGCACGAATATGGGCTCCCGCCTCGATACCGGCCGGTTGAACTTTCGGTGCGCAGACCAGTTCGACTGCACGTGCAAAATCGAGCGACGGGTTTGAAGAATAAAGCGCCGCACGACCCGAAACGTCAAAATCAGCCGGGACAATGACGACACCTGCGCGGCTACTCGCCATCGCGTCCAAGTGACGGGCGTCGCGCACAAACCCCAGATCCTCTAAGCCTGCTTCCTCTAGAGAAGCAACGCCGCGAATAACCAATGCTGCATCGCCGCTAAACCTAAGATCGAGTAAGCGAGCGAGTTCTTCTAGGCGCAGCGCTCTGCCCGGAGTCCCGTTGCTCAACGCGCGAGCAGTACCGGAACAGCCGACGTGCGAACGACCGCCGCCGCGTTGCTCCCGATGAAGTAGTCGGTGATACGATTGCGACCGAAGGCCCCCATCACGATCATGCCCGCGTTTGCGTCCCGCGCAGCATCGACCAGTTTGACGTCCGGTCGTCCGAGGGTCGAAGAGGTCTCGCGGATTGGGCTTGCGAGCCCGCTTACAAGTTTACGAACGTCGTCAAAACGCGTGACAGCACGCCCTTTGTCCTTTGAGTCGACAAACACGTGAACCTGTTCGCCCAGGTCGTTTGCAAGATAGACGGTGAGTTTGGCAGCAAGCTTCGAACCCGGTGAACCGTCGAAGCCGAGCACGATCGGCCCTGTGACTTGCGCACCGGCTGGCACGACCAGAATCGGGCGCGTGGTTTTGCGCGTCACCGCTTCTGCAGTCGATCCGAAGAGACCACCACGACCGCCATCTGAGCGGCTGTCGCGACCCAAAATAGTGAGACTCGAAGCGAGCGAGCGTTCGGCAATGCGGTCGTCAGCTCTGCCGTTAGCGACCTCGCAACTGACTTCGAGACCGGCTGCTCGAGCCCGCTCGCTGAACCGTCGCAAGATCGCGTCGCCGCGAGCCCGGTAATAGTCAGAAGCTTCTGCTTCTGGAAACGGGGGCAAGTTCAAACCCTCGCTGCTCGGTGCGCGCACCAAGTGATCGTCAACGACAGTGATACCCGATAGCGGCGCACCAAGTTTGGACGCCAGGGCGATTGCACACATCTCTGCGGCGATCGCGCATTCCGACCCGTCCGACGCGACCAAAATTGATTCAATCATTCTTAGGCTCCCACCATTTCATATCTGTCTGAAACTGACGTCACTGACCTTCCCGGTACGTGTGCGATGTGCTCTACCCTGCCCGCCCCACCGGACCCAAGAGTCCCTGTGGGAAAAACCGCTCCCTAGACGGGTGCCCGGGGGGTGTTCTCTAGGTTACGATACCCCCGAGGGACACGCAAACCTTTGATGTGGGTTGGGCCCCAAAAATATGCGTCTCACTCAACCGTCTGAAATTAAACATTTTTTTAGCCTTATCGCGTCTGAGTCGATCAGACGTGCGGGATCTGCCCGGACAATTGTCTGTCCGCACGTTGTCTCGCCTACCCACCGTCGAGCGGCCTTTGGATCCCCCCGCTGGCCGGAATTCCAAGCCGGATCCACCCGCGAATCGAAGACCTTCACTGCACACCAAAGCAAGGTTACGGGCAAGCGATCGTCCGTCCTGTGCTTACGCATTCGCCGTTCACACCGCCGCGCCGGAAGCGAAGCCCACAATGATGGGGCACGATCCGCGCATGAGACCGGCACAACAAAATTTATCGACGGCAGACTCGCGCCCCGTCCACACACCAGTGGGTTGGTTGAGCGTTGCACTCAACTTCGCATTTTTGGCTTACGGGTACTACGGGTTTGCACCGCCACCGGACGGAATGCCCACCGATTGGTGGCATGGTCGTACATACATCCTCGACTATGAGACGATGGGCGGTTTCGTCGACGACCCCGTTAGCGGCGCCCTGCTGTTCGGAATCCCGGCGGTCCTTCTATTCATCACGACCGTGCTCACCACACGCTCGGCCATCGCGCGCACCCTTTCGCTCGGGTTCGGTTTGACCGCCGTGCTGTTTGCACTCGGCGGTTTTGCGGGGGCAGGCCCTTGGGTTTTGTTCAGCTGGCGATTCACCGTGGTGATGACCAGTATCGGTTGCGCGGTCGCGGCCGCGTGCATGGCCCCACTACTCGTTGAACGCTGGCTGCGCTTTTCATCGCCAGCGCGCATCGCGATCTACTTCCCAATATTCTTCGGTTTGATGGCCGCGGTTCGAGGTGCCACAGGAACCAGTGAGCACATGGCCTTCATGGTGTCTCCGTGGCCGATCTTTACCACTTACGGCCTCGTGACGTTGGCATTGCTGGTGAGCGTTGTGCTGTTCGCAGTCGCAACTGGCCTCGTATCCCTCGCGAGCGGCAAGATGAGCGCGGCAGCGGGCGCTGGAATGTTGGCCGCGTTTGCGATCCCGATCGGCTGGATCGCCTACGCGGGAACTGAACTTCCGATCGAAACCGGTTTAATGCCGGCGGTGGTCGCCATGGCGCTTATCGGCATCAGCGTCAGTCGACCCGGCGAAGGCTCTCGCGAAAACAACTTGCTCCAGCGCGGATACAAGATGGGGCTCGGGGCGGCACTGACCTTCGTTCCGATCTTTGCGGGCCAAGCCCTCGCTACAGGTGACTACGCGAGCAATCGCAACGTGCGCGCGCCGCAAGTCATCGAAGCGCTTCAAAATCACATCAAGATCGAAGAGTTTTATCCGGAGACGCTCAACGGACTCGTCAAAACGGGGTACCTCGACGAAATGCCGAAGCCCCGAGTGGGCTTCCAGTTTCTCGAACTCATCGGCCTCGCCGACGAAGTGAAGTACCGATACAACGAATACGGGAGCAGCTTCATCCTCGAGTTCGACGCAAGCCTTTGGACCCAGTGCTCGTATAGCGGGAACTACTACTTCGACGAAGAAGAGGAAGAAGAGTTCGAAGAAGAAGAGCCCGAATGGTCGTGTCTCAACAAGAGCCCCGCCTTGTTTGGAGGTGGTGAAGCCGAAGACGAGTATGAGGACGAATACGACTACGAAGATGAGGAGTAGTCGGTCGCGACGCGTCCCGGCAGCTTATTCGCTTTCGTCGTTTCTAGAAAACGTGATGAACGCCATCGCGGGTCGCTTCGATGAGTCGCGCATTGCGAACTGCGTGTTTTCGAAGGTCCAGCCAAGGGCGGTCCATTCATTCAGCGCGTTTTCGATGTCCTCTGCAGACACCATGCTCAACTCAACAATTTTGTACCTAACAGCCACGCAAACTCCCGATCGGTTCGAGGCGCTCTGCCCGCGCAAGAAATTGAAACGCCGGCTAGCTCTTGAGTCTCGCCGCTATGTCCGCAGCGGCGTAGGTCAGGATCCAGTCTGCGCCCGCGCGCTTGATCGAGATCAAGGCCTCTTCCATTGCACGTTCGCCGTCGATCCATCCGTTCTGTGCCGCGGCATGGATCATCGCGTATTCACCGGACACTTGATACGCGGCAAGCGGCACGTCGAACTCACGGCGGGCATCAGCCAGGATGTCGAGATACGGCATCGCGGGCTTCACCATCAAGACGTCAGCGCCTTCTTCTAGATCGAGTCGCATTTCGCGCAGGGCTTCGCGTCGGTTAGGCGGGTCCATCTGGTACGACCGCCGGTCGCCGAATTGAGGCGTCGATTCAGCCGCATCGCGAAACGGACCGTAGAAGGCGCTCGCAAACTTTGCCGCGTAGGCCACGATTGCGATCTCTTCAAAGCTGTTCGCGTCGAGCGCGCTTCGAATCGCGGCGACCCGACCATCCATCATGTCCGATGGCGCCACAATGTCGGCGCCTGCCCGTGCATGAGAAAGTGCGGTTGAAGCAAGCCGCTCAACCGAAGGATCGTTGAGCACTTCTTCGCCTTCGATGATGCCGCAGTGACCATGGTCGGTGTATTCACAGAGACAGACGTCGGTCATGACGCAAAGATCGGGAACACTTCGCTTGATCGCAGACACCGCGCGCTGGACGATGCCATTCGCGGCGTCGGCTCCAGTCCCGACTGGATCTTTGTCCTCAGGAATTCCAAATAGAATCACGGCCGGAACACCGAGATCGGAAACCCGCTTGGCTTCATCGACGACCCGGTCAACTGAAAACCGAAGCACGCCAGGCATCGATGCGATCGGCTCGCGCACACCACTGCCTTCAACCACGAACAGCGGCAAGATCAGGTTGTCCCTGGACAGTCGCGTTTCCGCCGACATGCGCCGCAGGGTTTCGGTGCGCCGCAGGCGACGCATTCGTTGGCTCGGAAAACTCATTTCCTATTCTCCACTTTCTTGAGTTTGGGCCATATGGTCGGCGAGCGCTGCAACCAACTCGGGGCCGCCCGGGTGATCGGGCACAACGTCAGGGGTTACGCCCACGCGCACGAGAGCACGGCTGGTCGTTCTACCCACAGCCGCAATCACGAGCCCCTCCGCCGCGGCTTTCGCTTCTGGGTCAAGCAGCACAAAGAAGTTGTCGACCGCCGACGGACTCGCAAACGTCAACACGTCGAGCCTTCCGGACAGCAAATCATCACGCAGGGCCGCGACGTCAACGGGTGCGGGCACATTGCGATACGCCTCCACGGCATCCACTTCCGCGCCGGCAGCGCGCAGTCCGTCAGGCACAACATCGCGACCAATGTCGGACCGCGGCAACAGAAATCGTCTCCCCTTTGGCGGAAGGATGTCGATGAGCTCGCGCAGGAACGACTCTGAGTCTCCGCGCCCCGACCCCGTCAGGTGAACCGGCAAGCCTTCTTCAAGTGCGGCCCGCGCCGACTGGGGCCCCACGCAGAGCACGCGAGAGTTGAGCTTCGAAAACCCGCCCGCAACACCCTGCTCTCTCGCTCGCGCGGCGAAGAACCGGACGGCGTTTGCGCTCGTAAAAAGCAGGCCGTCGTAACTTTCGAGTTGGGCGAGGGCTGTGTCGAGCGGACCCAGGTTGTCGGAGGCGACGAGGTCGATCATCGGAAGCAGCACGGGCTCAGCACCACCTGCGCGTAGAGCACTGGCCATTTCACCGGCCTGTGCACCGGTCCGTGTTACAAGCACTCTCTTTCCGAACATGGGCAAGCGTTCCCACCACGCCAGTTGATCTCGCAGTTTCACAACGTCACCAATGACAACAACCGCGGGCGATTTCAAACCCGCTTCGTGAACTCTAGCGGGCAGTTCCGAGAGCGGCGCTTCGACGACTCGCTGTTTTGCCAAGGTTCCGTTCATGACCACGGCGGAGGGTGTCGTCGGTGCACGGCCGCCTTCAATGATCTTCGCAACGAGTTCGTCGAGCTTCTTCATCCCCATGAGGATAACGAGGGTATCGACCGAACTGCCGAGTTCGCGCCATCGGGTTTGTTCCGCCGGGAGCGTTGGATCTTTGTGGCCCGTCACCACTGCGAACGACGCAGCGTATCGACGGTCCGTCACGGGGATGCCCGCGTACGCGAGCGCTCCAACCATTGAGCTCACACCCGGAATCACTTCGAAGGGAACATCATTCTCGGCACAGAAACAGGCCTCTTCACCGCCGCGCCCGAAGACAAAAGGATCACCACCCTTGAGACGCACCACGGTTTGTCCCGCTTTGGCCCGCTCCACAATTAAGGCGTTGATGTCTTCCTGGCTTCGTGTCGGCGCATCGTGTCCGCGCTTGCCGACGTTGATTATTTCTGCCCGTTCCGGTGCGAGGTGAAGCAACTCATCTGTCGCGAGTTCGTCGAACAGCACGACGTCTGCCCGGCCAAGTGCGGACACACCTCGCAACGTAATCAAGTCAGGATCGCCGGGGCCGGCACCGACAAGAATGACGCGTCCCATCGTTTGGGACTTGGACGGTGATGACTTGGGCTCACTCGCCACTAGGGCTACCTACTGCCCTGCAAGCTGCGCAGAATTTCCGCTCCACCGCGATTTAGTATTTCTTCGGCAATGCGCTCGCCACCAGCCTGGGCGTCCGAGGCGTCGGTGGTCAGTTCAGCGCGCACGATCCTCGTGCCATCGAGGCTCGCCACCAAACCCCGTAGCCAGACCTTGCCATCATCTTGTTCGATGAGGTGGACTGCCATCGGGACCGTGCAGTCCCCCTCCATACGGGCCAAAAATCCGCGTTCACCCGCAACAGTCAGCGCGACGACGGGATCGTTCAATTTTGCGATTTCGGGCGTCGCGGCGTCGCCTTCTCTTGTCTCCAGCGCGAGCGTGCCTTGGCAAACTGCGGGAAGCATGACTTCCTTTGCAATGCGTTCGCTGATCCGGTCATCAAGGCCGAGCCGCTCGAGACCTGCGCAAGCGAGGACAACGGCGTCGAGCCCATCGCTATCGATCTTGCCGATGCGCGTTGGGACGTTTCCGCGCAACGGAACGATTTCAAGGTCGGGGCGCGCCGCCAGGAGCAGTGCTGTGCGCCGGGTGCTCCCGGTTCCAACCCGCGCTTTTTGAGGTAGCGACTGGACCGTCATCGACTTGTCGTGAGCCACGAGCGCGTCTCTCGCATCGACACGCTCGGGAAACGCGGAAAGCACGAGCCCCGGTTCGAGCTTGGCCGGCAGATCCTTTGCGCTGTGAACTGCGACGTCGGCGCGTCCGTCGAGAAGTGCGTCCTCGATCTCTTTTACGAAGAGCCCTTTGCCGCCAATTTCAGCGAGAGGCATGTCGAGAATCTTGTCACCCTTGGTCTTTAAAATGACCAGCTCCGTTTCGTGGCCGAGTTCGCCTTCGATTCTTCCGGCGATGTAGCGCGCCTGGGCGAGGGCAAGATCACTTCCCCGAGTTGCAATGCGGATCAGGCTCATCATTCATCCTCTTCGTCGCATGGATTCGATGGGTTCGAAAGTGCATGGTCGTCCGCAGCCGAATCTGACAAGCGCACGCCCTCCATTTCTTCGCGCAGGGCGGCGTCGGCTTCGGCACCCGGCGCCTCATTGTCGTCGAGGGCGAACATTACCCGCGCTAAGTCGAGCGATTCGGTTCTGGCTTCGCCGTCGACTTCGTTTCTCAAGTGTGCGACGGGCGCATGCAGGAGCTTGTTCACGATCGCCCGGGTGATGGCTGCGACGCCTTCGCGCTGATCGGAGTCGAGGGCCAATCGACCCGCCATGCGATCGAGTTCTCTTTCGCGAATCGCTTCGGCGCGCGCGCGCAGATGCCGAATCGTCGGAACCGCCTCCAATGCGTTCAACCAGTTTTCGAACTGAATTTGCTCCTCGGTCACAATCGCTTCACCGAAGTCGGACTCGCGTCGTCGTTCGTTTGTGTTCGCGTCGGCCACGGACTGAAGATCGTCCATGTCATAGACGTAGGCGTTGTCGAGGGTTTCGACCCGGGACGCAACGTTACGCGGTACACCCATGTCGATAAAAAACACGGGACGACTACGACGCGAGTTGAGTGCTTTCTTTACAAGCGAGTAGCTGAGAATAGGTTGCTCACCGCCAACGCAGGTCAATACAACGTCTGCGGCGGAGAGAAGCTTCGAAAGGTCGCTCAGAGGATGAGGCGTTGCATTAAAACGCGCGGCAAGAGTCTCCGCGTTGGAGACTGTCCGGTTCACTACCGCGACATCGCGCAAGCCTTCTCGATGCAACGCAAAAAGGGAGAGTTCAATCATTTCCCCGGCACCGAGCAAGAGTGCTCGTTTGTCGTGTAAGTCTTCAAAGATTTGGCGCGCGATGTCTACCGCGACCCGGGCAACGGAAACCGGTCGCTGTGCAACGCGCGTTTCGTTCTTCACGCGCTTCGCGGTAGCAAACGCACGCTGAAACAAGCGCGCGAGGACCGGACCGCAGGTTTCGTGTTCCACTGCGAGGCGGTAGGCAGCCTTCATTTGCCCGAGGATCTGTGGCTCACCGACCACCATCGAATCGAGTGACGACGCCACCCGAAACACATGCCGCACGGCATCACCGCAGCGGTGGTCATACGTGATCTCTTCAATTCGGGGCATCCCTGCCTCGTCGCCGCTACCAAGGTCCGTTCGGAAGAAGCGATGCAATCGAAGGACGGCGGCGTCCACACTGTGGGTTGTCACGACGAGGTCGACGCGATTGCACGTCGACACCAGCACGGCTTCTTCAATTTCTTCAGCGGCAATCAGTTTACGCAGCGCCGGGCCCGGATCTTGTGCGGCGTACCGTTCGCGTACGTCCAGCGGTGCCGTGCGATGGTTCATGCCGATCACCAGGATCTTCACGCCATCACCCCGACGACAACGACTCCGACCAACAAGAACGCAAAACCCGCGAGTGCGCTCGCCGCGGCTTGACGTGCACCTTGCCTACCCGCATACCGTGCAAGCACGAGCGCAGCGTACAAAAGCCACGATACGACCATCCAGGCTTCGTGGCTTGTCCCCATAAAAGAAACGCCTTCGCTTTTTTGCAACCACACGACACCCGTCAAAATGCCGAGGGTCAGCAGTACAAAACCAACTGCGGTCGTCACCACGTTGACCCGGTCTAGGGCTTCGAGGGATGGAAGCGTAATCTTGGTGGCCATGGGTCGTTTGGCTTTGAGTCTTCGATGCTCGAGTAGAAAGAACAGCCCCGCCAACCCGGATATTCCAAACAGTGCAAGCCCCGCGCTCGCGAGCAGCACATGCATGTGCGGCCAGGTTCCGCTTGCGTTTGCGGCGTCGGTCGTCTGCCAACCCGCAGAAGCGACGACCACGGAAAGAAACGCCAGCGGACCGATAATGGCCGCGATCCCCGGAAGGCGAACGCGCCAGGTGAGCAGTATCGCAAATACGACAGTCATCCATGCGCTAGAAGAAAGAACCATCGGGAGAGATGCAACGGCGGACGCCTCCGCCCGGTGAAGGGTCGTGAATGCGATCGCCTGAAAGACCCCACCGAGGATCAATCCCCACACCCCCCCACGGATCAGTTTCGGGGCGGGGAGGACCACGCCGACCAATGCGCTGATACCTGACACGAGATAGATCGCAGCTGCGAGTTGGAGGAACAAGGCCAACGAAGTGC
>JASDVE010000345.1:0-6019 GCA_041891195.1 Myxococcota bacterium
GCTTAATCTCAAGCCGCTTGAATGCACTTTGAAATACTGACCTCAGACTTCGGTTCCGTTCTTTTCGGGGCGCGTTGCTAGGCGCTGGGGGCGTCGGTTCTTGATGCGCAACAACACACTGAGACTCAAGCTCCCTAAAAAAAATTGGGCGACGACAGTCGGCTCTGGGACATTCACTACTGAATTCTCCGCGCCGGGAGTTCCTTTTGCGGAGAGGCTTGCGGCCCATCGTGTCGAATCGGACGCGGGGACATTGGGATCAAGCCGCTCGAGTGAGGGCCCCGTGCCATCTGGCCCGGTGGGCCAGTCACCAAAATCAAAGTACGTCACCGAGTCTCGAAGTACGAGAGGGGCTTCTCCGAGGGACGGGATGTCAGGGCGACGGAGATGGATCGAGTCGGTGTAATTGTCGAGCCGTCCTCCATTGGGTCCCAAGATCGGAGTCGACGGGAGCAGGCCGTAGTGAGATCGAAATGCGGCAAGCTTCAGCGGTTCGAGCACGGGATCAAATGTCACCAACAGTGTGAATCCTTGAGCGGGAACAACGGCTGTAGGCGGGAACTCGAAGCTCGGTCCGCCGCTGACACGCCACGGAAATATTCCTGCGGACCCGTAGTTGACTGCCATCGGAGCATCGACAAGGCCGCCGTTGCGCAGTTCGATGAACTCGGCATCGCTGCCGGTCAACGGAGGAGCGAAAGGCCCGAGCGCCTTGTACATGATCTCGTTGATCACAACAGGGCCGAAGTCAGGCACAGAGTTGAGGTCGCCCCGTGTTCGCGACGACATTCGGAAAAACGGGCCGCTTCCGTTCGGAAACCGGCCGAAAGAAACGCCATTTTCAACCGGTCCAAAGTTGGTGGAGTCGCGTCCGCCGGTCATTGCTCCGAGGCCGTCGCCTTGGGACAGATAGGCAGCTTCACCCAGTTCACCGTTAAAGGAAAAAAGCAGAGTCGATTCGAGGAAGACGATGTAGCCGTTTGCCGGGATCATGGTTCCCGGGGGGATTTGATATTTCATGAGGTTGACGACCTCGTCACTTATGAACCAGCCTCCAATGTCGATCGGTGCGGCGGTGGTGTTAAAAAGCTCAATCCAGTCCACCTCCGGCAGATCGCTGTGAGTATTGATCTCGTTGATGACGACGGAGGTCAGCGGGAAGTACGGGACCACTGCGCGAAGTGCACTGAAGTCCTGGATCTGAGGGCCGGTGATGTCCGTCCACGGGTTCGGAAGTCCGAAGCTGCTCGAGGAGCCGTCGGCGTATTCGATTGCGCTTGGCGTAATTGCCCCGGTCGGCGTCGCCTCGAGTTTGAAGACTTCGCTCAGCCCGACACCCGACAGCGGCGAAATGCCTTCGCCGGACGGGCCGTACGCAACAGTGCCAAGGTCATCTAAGATTGTGAACTGAGTATCCTCGTTCGAGACGGCGAAGTTCATCGCTGTGATGTATTTCCCCGCGGCGGTGTTGTTGGCGCGAACATTGATCCACCATTCACCGATTTCAGGCAGGTAGGCGTTTGCGGTTGCGTCGATGTCTTCGGCTACGGTGATGATCGTGCCAGATCGAAGATCAGCCCAGACGGGTTCGTCCGTAAGTGTCAGTGTGAAGATCTCTTGGCCCGGACCTGGGATATCGGGGACGCCCGTTCGATTGGAAATAACGAACTGCCAACCTCGCATGTCGAGATGGTCTGTGACGACAACGACCTCGAACCAGTCGTCTCCATTTCCTTCGCGGCGACCCAATCGAGAATCTTCTTTTCCAATCTTGAGAAAACCGCCGGCCTTGGGAACCGCGTTGTATTCGTTCAGTATGACGTCCGCAGAGTGGACGGGATGGACAAACGCGATGCCAAACAGCAACGAAAACACCGTCGAATACAACAGAGTGAATGTCATAAAGCGCTCATAAGGCCGCCTTCGCGCGAGTGGCGAAGTCCAAGCTTGAAGAGGAAGGTTATAACCACTCAAAGCGGGAATTCGGTTGTTCTGTCGAGTCATGGTCTCATTTCTACGCAAAATCTGTACCGACGTGCAAAGGGCTCAAACCCACTTCACGGCTAGGACGCATCCAACCCTACTGTATGTTTCTGGACATTTATTCCCAAATTATACCATAATCCCCACATCATTGCGTTGTATTACCCCCTCCTTCTATTTATAGGGCGACTTCAAAATCATCGAATTCGATGAAACCTCAGCGATGTCAAAAGGCTGAAACGAAAATCTGATGAATCGCGCAGCGTGCCCAGCAGCGTTGAAGCAGGCTGGGCACTTGCGGAGGTCGCGAAATCTTCGACGTGCGCGTACCGAGGCTCCGGAGATCATGCCCCGGGCATCGATGTCGAGGATGTCCGTATTGCTGCGTGCACTCGTCTTTCGAATCCAGGCTGCGAACTTCGCTGTCGCCTGGGGCGCAACGTGGCTCCGTCGAAGCCCGTGTTGACGAGACAATTGGAAACCAGTGCCCAATCCGGTTGTAAATCGGGATACGTGCAGGTGCCTGACTCTTCCCGCGAGTCCCCCGGTAAATTCGGATGCAACCGGGCAACGAAATGACCACGGTCATCGATTGGAGTGGGGAAACCTGAATTCGTTGCGGGGAGAACCGGTCTTCCAACTTAGAGACTTCGGAAAACTGCTGCAGCGAGGATTTGGCGCATCGCGCCAGTAGATGCGAACCAAGGTGAGCGCAACTGCTTGTCAGGTTGCTGCCGAGGAACCGCTGCCCATGTTGGGTCGAAAGAAATACGACGCGGCGTACAGCACCATTGCAATGACGAGGAGCGACTTGAGTCCACCCCACAGCGAAAAGCTCTCGAGCATTCCGCCGATCAGCGCACCAAATAAGTTTGATCCCATTGCGTGGCCGTCGAATTTAACGTTTGCGAAACCCTTGACGAAAATGATCCCAGCGAAAAAGACTGGCAAACACAGAGCGACGCCCGCCACGACCGCTCGCAGCCAAACATTGTCGACGAACAGCCAGCGAACGGGAAGGGCGTAGGCGGCCGCAATCGAGATGGCGAGTCCCAGGTAGGCAAGCTGGGTCGATACGCTCGGGCCGCGCTCGACCAGGATATTTGCGAGCACCGTCAGTATGAGTACGACGGAGATGACAGCCGAGTTCACGATCCAGGTCGTTCCGAACAGCAGGGCCATCTTGCTCACCGCCTGTACCTCGACGAGTAGGAAGCCCGCGCCCAAAAAGAAGACATGCCACTGAATGGACCCGCCCCCAATTTCGGTTCGTCTCAGAGCGAGCCAACACACGCCGACCAGTACCAATGTCATCAAAATGACGCTGGCAGGCAGCCCTGGTTCTTCTTGATAGAAGTAGGGCCAGTCGTCTGTCGTGACACGCACGTGGTCGACTTCGGCTTGTTGTGGCGTGGTACGAATGTGCCTTCGCACACGCGGGTTGCGAAGAAGCTTTTGGATTCGATCTGGGGAGCCACTTACGAAGAGTCTGCCCCTCGTTCCGAATGTGGAGTCGGTCAGCATTTGAATTGGATCTGCGCCGAACGATTGTTTGACAAGTTTTCGCAACCGTTCCGCAATCCAAGGTTGCTCGACTTGAAATTTGATGATGAACAAACCGTCGGGAGCGACAAGTTGTCGCGCGGCTTCCATCGCTTCAACGGTGTAGACGTAGTTATCGATCCGAATGTTGGAAAAGTGCGAGACGTTGGTGTGAGAATCGAGGAGCGAGAAGACAATGAGGTCGTACTGCTCGTCAGCTCGCTCGATAAAGCTCCTCGCGTCGTCGACGATGACTTCCACTTTGGGGGATGCGTACGGCTCCTCTGGATGACGTTCCTCTCCGAGGCGCAAGATCAGAGGGTCGATTTCAACCGCCACAACCCGCTCGGAACCGTTTCGCAGCGCGGCTGCGACATCGTTGCCCATCCCGGCACCGAGAATGAGTGTTGAACCCGGTGTTGGATGGAGTCTGTAAGGCAGGTCGTACGCGCCCCATTCCACCGTCGTGCCTTCGAACAGCGTTGGGTGTCCCGCGACGAAATCGGGGGACAAATCAACGACCTTTTGGTACCAGCTGTTGTTGGTCTCAAGGTGGTAGCCAACGTTTTCACCGTCGAGTTCCGCGGCAGTGAGGGAGAGCTTTTGATACGGAGACCAAAAGACTTCAGACGTCGTTCCGTCGCTGAAAGCAACCAATAAAACGCAAGCGCTCAGTACGACAGCAATCGCGACGCGTGCCACGGGGAGGAGTAAGACCAGCAAGAAAATGATGGCGGCTGCAACTCCAAACCAAAACACGGGCTTCAGGCTCATAAACGAGAGGGCGCTGAATAGAATGATTCCAGCCCAGCTCGAAAGGATGTTGACGGTATATGCGGAGATTCCGTTTGGCGCCGTTTCGAGTGACCAGCCTGTCAGCTGACCAACGGGAATGAACGTCAGCGCGATGAGGGTAAAGATTGGAACAGACAAGGTGACCGCGCCCACGAAGGCCGCGAGGCTCTGCGAACTGGTTTCGAGGGCCGGAACACCCCAAATATGAACTTCGGAATAGGCGCCAAGCCAGGTGGGAAGCGCTTCGATTAATTCACGCAGTCCACTCCACGGCACCGTGACCAGTAGCGAAAGCAACAGAAGCGGTCCGAGCATGGAGATGAGATGAATTCGCCTGCGGCAGTAGTGGAACCCAAGCCCAAAGCCCAAGAAGCACGCAATCAACACGAAATTTTTGAAGTAGGCGAAGATGCGAATTTCGGAGGAAATCCATCGTATCAATAAGAGCTCGAGGAACAGACCCAGCAAACTTGCGGTGATCAACAGTGGGCGAGAGTAGTTTCCGAGTTCAGCGGGTTCGAAGCTCCAACGGTCGTTCCAACGAAATCGCGGTGCGTCGACACTGTAGAGGTCCAAGAGGAATACGCTGGCGCCGAGACCAGAGAGCGCCACCAATGCGAACGCGATGCTTGCTTCGAGGCTCACTATGTTCTCCGCCGAGGTGTGCTTGACGTAATCCATGAGTAGGCGTGGGTTCGCACGGTGTGTGCCAAGTCACGAACCCGCGAGAGCGTCGATAGGGTAAAAAACTATCTTCTCAACGGGCTTCTTGCAACTCACGACGAACCAAGCCGCATACGTACACAGAGTGAAGTCCCCGGCGAACTGTTCTCCTGCATTGGACGTCGAGGTGCAGGTGATCAACGCCTGATGAGTCATCCCTCGTCCCCGCACGAGCTGCAGTCTCTTGTGCGGAAGTGGAGCGGGTGCACGGTTCTTGAACCATGACTGCCTGAGCACACGCTCCAGTAACTGACGAATGGACTGGAGTCGGGCTTCATAGCCGGAGCATCCTTCTTCGTGCGTAGCCAGAAGTCCAGAATCTTGCCTCGAGCAGGTGGGCACATCAGTCTTCCGGCAGTCCGTGAAAGAATGACGATCTGGGGTCTTCTGCAGTATCGCTTTTGTGATCGATTCGCTTTCGCCTAATAGGCCAAATCCAATCGAGCGCCTTGAATCGGTGATGTTTCATCGCGCGCACCAAAAAAATCAGGGTTTGATGGACGCAACGAAAGAACGCGATTCGAGTGGAGTGCGAGGCGACTTTTCGCGCAGTGGGGAAGTCCGTTCCGCCGTCAGCTAAAGCCGTAATCCACCCAAGGCAGGAATGATGTTGCGGCGAAATCGTATGAAATAGGCGAACGCGATTATTGTGCTCCGACCGTTTAAAAGACCCTTGGAGCCGGATGGCAGTGAATTTCGCGAATCGGAGCAGTATTTTTCGTGAATGCACTAAAATATTTGGGATTTTATTCCCAAATAATGTATTGTGGGATCTACTGACGGGATAGGTGCCTGGTTTGGACGCCTTTCCAAGTTTGCTGAGGAAACATCATGACCTTTGAAAAAATGGCTTCGGACTTCGTTGAAGCATTTGACGATCTTGAAGTCGAGCAGATTAACGAAGTACTCAGAAAAAACATTCCTCCTGAGAAACTCGTCTTCTTTAACGAGTACGCCAACGAGTTCGGTAAAACGG
>JASDVE010000345.1:6033-10953 GCA_041891195.1 Myxococcota bacterium
AGCACGCAAAAGTCTCGCTAACTTGATGATAGTTGGATACCTGCTTCGCGTATTGGAAGATCGACTATTGCCCGATCAGTCACTCAATTAATAACAAGCTAGAAATTCTGATCCAGGACGCAGGTCTTAAACTTTACTTCAAACCCAGGTGACACGGATCACATCCGATCCGGTCGCTGCGAAAGCTACAACTCATGTTGACCAAACAATTTCAACAACAGTTCGAACGCCTCGAACTAAAATACCTAATCGACGAAGTGCTTGCGCGTGAGATCCGATCTCGCATTGGCGCTTACTGTTCGCGCGACCCTCATTGCCCGGTCAGTGGTGTTGGCTATCCGATCAACTCGCTCTACCTCGACTCTCCCGCTCTCGCGTTTCACGAGGCGAAGGAACGTGGTGACCCGGACCGGATCAAGCTTCGCATTCGAACGTATTCCGATACCTCGCCGGCGATTCTCGAAATCAAGCGCCGACGTTCTGAAGTCATCCTCAAAACGCGAGGCGTCGTAGACCGAGAGCGAGCGCAAGAAGCGGCAGTCGGCTTGACCGCTGATCTCGATCGGACTCCGTTCTTGGACGACTTTGCATTTGTTCTCGCAAACGCGGGAGCGCAACCGACGCTTTGGGTCTCCTACGAACGCGAAGCCTTCGAAAGCACGGTCGACAAATACACACGGATCACGTTTGATCGGAAAATTGAAGTCTGCCCTTCGCTCGACTGGAGTCTTTCGCGCCCGACCTCCGGCGTTTGCTGCTTTGATGACTCCTGGAAGACCGATCATACGACCACGCCGGTCGTTCTCGAGATCAAATGCGAAACGGGCTCAGTCCCTTGGTGGGTGACCGATTTGATTCGTCGCCACGATTTGGTCCAAAGCTCGTTCTCGAAATACTCGATCGGAATTCATCTCAGCCGGGCTCGCGCGGGGTTGCGTGCGGCTCGCTCTCGGGCCGCGCAGGTATTGGGGTAACGAACACGTGGAAAATTTATTCGCCCAGCTCGTCGCGACAGGATCGTGGATCGGGCCACTGAGCTCACTTGTCGGCGCGTTCATGTTTGGCCAATTGATTGCTTGGACCTACGAGCGCACCTACCAGGGGCTCAGCTATTCGCGCGGCTTCAGCCACACGCTGGTATTGGTCTGTATTGCTGCGACGATCTTGGTTTTGTCCATGCGCTACTCGGTGATCGCGGGGCTTGGCCTGTTTGGTGTGCTGTCGATGATTCGCTTTCGTACCGACCTGAAGACGCCGCGAGATTTGGTGTTCGTGATGGGAAGTGCGTGCATCGGCGTTGCAGCGGGGGTTGAAGGCTGGCTTGTCTCTGCGCTTGGCACGGTGACGTTCAGCCTGGTCGCCATATATCTGTCAGCCGGCCCGTTCGGATCGCGTACTCGCTTCGACGGGGTGCTGCGTTTTCGCGTGAATGCGAGGGGTACATCCGAGTCTGTGATCGAAAGCCTGCTCGGAGACTTCTGCCGGCGTTACGTCCTGTTGAGTACTGCCGAAGTTGCCCCCGGAGCGAACACCGAACATGTCTACCAAGTGAAGTTTTTCAAGAACGCCGACCGTGGTGCCTTGCTGGAGGCACTTCGCGAACAACTGTCGGCCGAGGACACACGTCTGATGCTGCAGGACTCCACTTCCGAGTACTGACCGAGAAAGGCACCAAGATGGAAACTCCACGCGAATTGAAAAAAATGAAACCCCCCAGCGCGCGCAAATCGCGTTCAATGTCGGAACGTGTGCTTCGTGCAAGCGACGGAGGGTTCGACAAAATTGGGCTGCGTCCGTTCGGCATCGTGATATTTAGCATGAGCGTCGTTGCTTTCGTTCAGTTGCTCGGGATGACGGTCGGCTCCGTGCGTTCCGAAGCGGTCGCGACATCGCGAATCATTGAACATCCATCTCCGGTGGGTTCTTTTGCAACCGATGTTTTCGTGAAGCCGGGTGATGTCGTTGAGGTCGGCTCCCCGTTGATCGAGCTGTCCTCGCGTTTCATTGAGCGCGAACTGGCGCGGCTCGACGGGAGGGTCGAAGAGCTTCAAGACGAAAGCCTCCTTGCGGAAGCGACGCTGCACGTGAATGAAGAACGTTGGCTTGATCCCGGTTTGCGGCAGCGCCCGAACCGGCCTTCGCTCGAAGCCCCAACCAAGGCGTTCTTTTCGAAGCAGCTCGAACTTCTTGAAGCGCGGCGCATGGTGCTTGTCGAGGAAAGGGAAGCGCTGGTGGTGCGGAGCTCGTTCCGAGGCGTCGTTGCGGAGGTGACCAGACTCGGCGCATGGGTATCCGTGGGTGCTTCGGTGGCTTCGGTGATGCCCGAATTCGCGGAAGAGATCGTCGCCTACATGCCTCCAGGCACGAACCCCGCGCTAATCGCACAGGAATCGGTCGCGTATATCGTCGGCACGCCCTACAAAGAATGTTTGATCCCAGGGCGCGTCAAGCGTCGTGGGGCTGCGGTGCGCGAAGCGCCAGGGCAGCTGAAAGGACTCTTCCTGAACGCAGTGCACGGCATGCCGGTCCACGTTGCGATTCCCGACGGTTGCAAGTTGGGTAACGGTCAAGTGGTCACGTTGGATTTTCGTATGGAAGTTCAATCATGATCCGAGCCTGGAGGCGAGTCTTGCTGGCTCTATTGGTCGTCTCCGTTGGGAACATTGTTGGGTTGGGGTGTGCGACGGACCTCAGCGAAGACGCTTCGGTACGTCGTGAGGCGTTGGAATCTCGTATGCGTGATTGGGGTGTCGCCGATGCTCCCGCGGTCAAAGCAAAGCGGGCGGAGCTCGACGCTGCGGTTGCGCACGAAACAGATTCTCCCGTTCTCGACGGCGTCGAGGTACGGGCGAGGGCACGCCATGAGGACGATGAGAAGGTCAAGATGCTCGTGCGTCTTCCGGTTGAAGATTACCTGGGCGCTTCGGCCGAGCGTGCAGCCCGACGTGCAAAAACAGACATTCGACTTGCTCAACTTGGTGAAGTTGCACTGAAGCATAGGGTTCGTACTTGCGTACCGGAGCTTGAACAGCTGGTCCACGCGGAGCGGATGAAAAATTTTGGACGCTACGTGAAACGTCAACAAGCGATGCTTGACCGAAACCGCAAACTTAGTGAGGCGGGACAGCTCGACCAGGTCGCGGCGCTGCGTTTCGAGCTGGTGGGGCACGTGAAGCTGGCGCGCAATCGGCCGGTCCCGCCCGCGCGCGTTTTGGAACTAGACTCCGATGCGACGCCGACAATCGTGCTCCCGGAACTCCGGCGAAAAAACCCAGGACTCGCTGATTCACTTGAAGTCGTTCACGAGCAGGTTGTTCGGAACAACCCCGAGATCGATGAATTCCGTGCGCGCGGCAAAGAGTTCAACGCGCTGGCACGGAAGGAAAGTGTGAGTCGCTACCCGTCGCTTCGATACCTTGGGTTCGGGATTGAACCGGTTGCATACCCGGGAGACAAGCGTCAAATTGATGCCGAATTGGCATTCAATGTTCCCTTTGGCCGCGGTGCCGCTGCGGGCGTTCGTCGCTACCGCTCTCTTGCATTGGGGCAAGAAAACGCGGAACGCGCGTTTATCCAAGGCCGAGTTCAGGAGACGCGCGCCGCGCTCGAAGAGATCAATCACTTCCGAAGCCAGTCTGACCATTGGCGCGACCTTCTTGCCCGAGCCGACAAAGCCGAGAAGGCGGCGGACCGCTGGTGGAAGAAACGACTGGCTGCCCCCAAAGCGATCGCGCAACTGGTAGACGAAGTGTTTGACGCTCGAAGCACGGTGGTGGACGCCCAGGAGCGTGCTGGCTACGCGACCTGTGCTGTCCTCTCGAGGACGGGTTTGACCGTCGAAGAATGGCCGCAATGAAGTAGGGGCCGAAGGAAAGGGCCCTCTATTTCTTCGAACTGCCAATCCCTTCGATATCCGGAAGCGGGTAATACTGATTTCCCTCTTTGCTCCACTTCCGCACTCGGGCCATGTACTCAGGCCCACCAGATCCAAGTTTGTGCCCAAGGTTTTTCATCTGTCGGAAGAAGTTCCACGAGTCGGGGTTTAGCTCTGTCGCCTTGCGGAGGAAGCGTTCACCTTCGTCACGATTGCCTGCGTTCCAGAGGTGTTGTCCCAAGTGGAAGCTCGCGTGGGCCAGCGCGATTTGATCGGTGTACGTCGGAAGGTGTGCGCGGGCATCTGCTTCTGAGTAAGCATGTGGGCTTGCATCGCCGTTCTTGACCCAATCGCGGATCGCATCGAAGTAGACTTCGCGGGTTTTGCGGGCCTTCAGGAGATTGAGGGTCAACGCGAAGCCAGAGACTTCGGTCGGCCTGACAATTCGTCCTGCTTCGTCGATCCACACGGCCTGGGGGACGTTGACCATGTTGTATAGATCGCTGACGAGATGGTCGCGATCGACGAGTGATGTGTAGGTTGTCTTGGCCTTGGTGATCGGGCCGCGCACGGCATCAACGCCTCGGCTGTCCATCGCCACCGCGATCACCATGAAATTCTGGTCTTTCAGCTCATCGTAAAGCCTCTGCCACACGGGCAGATCCAAACGGCAGCCTCACCAGGAGGCCCAACTCGCCAGAAGAACTTTTTTGCCGCGGTAATCCGAAAGACTGTGAGGTTTGCCGTCGATGTCGGGCAGGGTGAAGTCCGGAGCTTCAAGAGAATCGAGTTTGCGCGCGCGATCTTCGGCACTTTCACCGAGTATCCATGTCGTATGGTCTGCATCATGAAGGATCGGGCGATCGAGATGCTCCCAAAGACCCGAAACGTTGATCGCGTCGCCATCGACGAGGTCTTCAAGCGTATGTGCGGCCAGTGGCACACATGTTTCGTCTTTACAGAGCCCTTCGGGCTTGAGAGTCCAGCCGCTCGCCGCGCGCAGATCGCCTGCGGCCATCCACAATTGTTCGTCGGGCCGGGTTTCC
>JASDVE010000346.1:0-1194 GCA_041891195.1 Myxococcota bacterium
GTACTTCACCGCTCGCATCGAAGTCGTTCGCAAGGATCCGGGAGAAGACATGATTTCTGCCTTGGTCCATGCGGAACTCAACGGTGAGCCTGTTCCGCTGATCAATATTCTTGGCTTCGCGTTTACCATGGTGACCGGCGGCAACGACACGACGACCGGACTGCTTAGCGGTGCCGCCGAACACCTCACCCGCCACCCCGACCAGCGTCGTCTTCTCGCGGCTGAGCCTCGTCGCATTCCGAATGCGCTCGAAGAGTTTCTTCGGCTCACGTCCCCCGTACAAGGCCTCGCGCGCACGACGACCCGAGACGTGACAATCGACGGAACGACAATTCCCAAAGACCGAAAAGTTATGCTGCTTTACGCGTCTGCAAATCGAGACGAGCGCGAGTTTGGCGAAAACGCTGACATATGTGACGTCACGCGCAAAATTAAACGCCACGTTGCATTGAGCTATGGGCCTCATCACTGCATTGGCGCAGCGATCGCGCGGTTACAGTCCCAGATCGCAATCGAAGAGTTGATCGCCACTTGCCCGGACTTCACCGTCGACTTCGACAAGGGCGTCTTTGCCGGAGGAAACTTCGTGCGCCGTTACGCCTCGCTGCCCTTTAACGCAACAGGAGATGCGTAGTCGCGGCACCGCTTTTCAAGCAGGCACAGCCGAATCTCGCAGTCGAGTGACATCCGGAATCACATCGAGGATCCGCGTCACAAACTGTCTGAATATACCCTGGGCGCAATCGAACTTGACCAGGGCCCGCCTCCGGGCACCGTGACGAGAGCGCGTAAGCGCTTTTCCGTGCCTTCTGTGCTTGGAAATGAGCTCCTGAACACACAGTCTCAGGCGTTGGCGGGACGGGCTAGCCGATATCGCCAAGGGCACGTTCGAAGAGTCCCACCGTTGTGGCGTGGAGAACGTCACCCGTCGCCTTCGGCGCCTTGCCCGCACACGCGCGGGCGAACGTGCCCTCGAGAATGATTCCAAGTTTGTAGCAAGCCAGAACCTTGTACCACTGGATCTGGCTGAGGTCGCGCGTGCTGTTTTGCGCGTAGCGTTCAACGAGTTGCTCCGCGCTTGGGAAGCCCTCCCAGGGGTGAACGGAGATCGAAGCCGGAGAAGGGTGCTCGGGGTCGGGCCAAGTGGCGAGGAGCCAGCCGAGGTCGATGAGCGGATCGCCAACGGTACTGAGT
>JASDVE010000346.1:1204-2739 GCA_041891195.1 Myxococcota bacterium
GCAGTACATCACGTTCGCGAGGTGGTAGTCGCCGTGAATGATGCCGGGTGTAAATGACGCGGGGCGATTCGCGTCCAGCCAAGACGCAACACGCTTGACGCCTGGGATGTCTGGGCCAGCGTAGTTTTCGAACTTTGTGTAGCTGTCGAGTTGTGCTTGCCACCGTGCGACCTGGCGTTCCAGATAGCCTTCGGGTTTGCCAAAGCCTTCGAGGCCCGCTGCGATCGGATCAAGGCGGCCCAATGCTGCGATCGAATCTACCAGGGATAATCCCATGGCATGTCGAACCTCGGCTGAGTCTTTGTGGAAGTCGAGCAGTCCTTGGGTCGGATTGAAGCCCTCGATCGGTTCCATCAAGTAAAACGCAGCGCCGATCGGCTCTGTGTCGGGGCAGGCGGCAATCAACCGCGGGTGTGGCACATCACTGTCTGCGATGGCTGCGAGTACCCGGGCTTCGCGACGCATGGTCTCGTTACTCTTTTCGCGCGGGTGTGGCGGTGGACGTCGAAGGACGAAGACACGTCCACCGCGCGAAAAACGCAGCAAGACGTTCTGGGTGCCGCCGGTCAGGACTTCGACGTCTTCGATCGCTTCGCCGGGAAGTCCCTGTTGGTCCATCCACCCCGCAAGTCGGAGCGGGTCGACAATTTTTGGATCCACACCTGCTGCGCTCATCGTGCGCTCCTCGTACACCGACTACGGCCTTTGGTAGGCTCGACATCCTATGACATACACAGCAAGTACCACTGGGGGCCCGGCAAGATGAACGTTCACGATCTTCCAACGCCAAGTTTGATCCTCGACGCCAATCACGTGGAGTCGAACCTTAGCAAAATGGCGCAAGCGCTTCCCGGGGCCGCACTCCGTCCCCACGTCAAGGCGCATAAGTGCACCGAGCTCGCGAGGCGTCAGGCCGCTGCCGGACATCAGAATTTCACCTGCGCGACGATTCGTGAAATGGAAGTCATGGCGGAGGCCGGCCTCGGTCACGACTTGCTTCTCGCCAATGAGGTGCTCGATGCTTCTCGTTTGGGTGTGCTCGATGCACGCGTGACGGTGGCGATCGATTCGCAGGAGACCCTCGACGCCGCCGTCAACGGGGGCGTTCGTGAAGTCATGATCGACGTCAATGTTGGACTCCCACGGTGCGGTTGCAAGCCGGAGGACGCCGGGGCGCTCGCAGATGCGGCGCGCAAGGCGGGGCTCAGCGTTCGGGGGGTGATGGGCTACGAAGGGCATATCGTCGGGATCCCGGACCGGGAAGAACGCGAGCGGCGATGCGAAGAAAGCATGGTGTTGCTACTCGACGCGCATCGCCAAACAGGCGGCGAAGTGATTTCCGCCGGCGGCACTGGGACCTACGACTGCAATCGCTGGGCGACGGAGATCCAAGCAGGTTCCTACGCGCTCATGGATACGGCCTATCGCGAGTTGGGTCATCCTTTCGTTCAAGCGCTTTGGCTCTGGCTGCGCGTGATTTCCGTTTCTGAAAAATTCGCGGTGGCGGACGGCGGGCTGAAATGTCTCGGCATGGA
>JASDVE010000346.1:2749-6388 GCA_041891195.1 Myxococcota bacterium
GATCACGGGAATCCGACGCTTGCGGAAGGCAAAGTCTGGTTCTGTTCAGACGAACATCTCACATTCGCACCGGAGAGGAAGGTCCGCGTCGGTGATCATCTTCGCGTGACACCGGCGCATATTGACCCGAGCCTCGCTTACCACGAACGCATTTTCGTGGTGGAGGGGGAGGCGGTTGTCGACGAATGGCCGATTGACATGCGCGGCTGGTAGCCAGCGGCGCGCGCGAAGACTCAGATGCCTAGTCGTCTCGGGTCGCTCCATCGCCACGCTGGTAGGAGGCGAATAGATGAGTTCGTACGTCGTCCGTAACGGGTTCGGCGCCGAGCACGACGGGGCGAATTTTGTCCAAATCAACTTGCATCCCGCGCTGCACAGCGGGTCTCGCCAGCAGCTTCTTCTGCCATGCATCAAGATGGGGATAGGGCTCTTCGTTCGGATATCGAAACCCAAACATCGCGACCCACGGAATGCACGCGATGTCCGCAATGGAGTATTCGCCGACAAGGTAGTTCTTGTCTTCGAGATGTTGATTGAGAAGCCTTCGCAGGCGCTCGACTTCTTGTCGGTAGCGATCGATCGGGTATTCCAGCGTCTCTGGCGCGTACTGAACGAAGTGATGCAGCTGGCCCATCATGGGGCCGAGGTAACTCAGCTGCCAAGAAAGCCACTGGTACGACTGCGCTCTCGTGGATGGATCTTCAGGCAGTAGACGCCGTGTCTTTTCCGCCAAGTAAAGAAGAATGGCCCCGGACTCCCAGAGGGTGAAGGGTTGTCCATCTGGGCCGTCGTGATCCACGATTGCCGGCACTTTGCGATTCGGACAGATTGCGGCGTAGCTGGGCTCGTTCTGATCACCGGCAACAATATCAATCGGACATACCTGATAAGGCATCTCCAATTCTTCGAGCGCGATTGAGATCTTCTGGCAGTTAGGCGTCGGGCAGTAATACAGTTCAATCATCGCACGAGGTTAGCTTCTCGCGGGCACGATGCGGGGAAGGAAGGCTTGGCCGGTTTATTCGAACGCAGGGTCCCTTGATCGAGCAAGAATTGTGATCCAAATGAGGTCGAGTGCCTGCACAAAGCTCGAATTCCTAGGCACCATCGCCTGACCTGACCCGCTCGAAGTGAAGCTTGGTGTCGATCGACTCCCGTGGTGGCTTGCCGAATTTTCCAATCGGCCATCCGATGGGGATCAGTGCGGAGCTCGGCGTCTTTTTGTTCAGCCCGAGATAGCGATCGATGTCTTCACCGTCGAGTTGATGGATGGTGGTGAGCGACGCCCCAAGTCCAACCGCACGACAGGCAAGCAAAATGTTCTGGATACATGGAAAGAGGGCTTCGGACTGCTTTTCGCCCCGACGGGTCCAGCCTGCGACGAACAGCAGCACCGGCGCCTCGTGGATGTGCTCCGCCAGGTGAAGCGCCGCCTTCATGTTGCGGACCTTTGCTTCGGGAAAGTCCGGATCTTCTTCTGCGGCTTTGAAGGCGGGTTCGATATAGCGACGAAATAACGTGACATAGCGCTCGGCAATAAATGCCTTTCGCTCGGGCTCGGTGACCGCGACGAAGATCCAGGGCTGGCGATTGCCGCCGCTTGGACTGAATGTTCCCGCCTCGCAGACCTTCCTGATCAACTCCTTGGGAACCGGCTCGGTCGAAAGCCGACGGATGGCGCGCGCCGTGCGAATCCCTTCGAGGAGCGGAAGGTCTTCGCCAATGGTTTCGATATCAAAGTCGTTGGGAGATTTCATGGCCTGACTCTATTGTGTGACGTACAGGCGTCCCGAACAACATAGGGCGAGCGTCGCATCAGCGACCCTCTTCTGCACGATACTCTTTGTAGTAGCGAAGGACGCGCTTCACATACTGCTGGGTTTCAGGATATGGGGGCACGCCTTTGTAGCGATCAACCGCGACGGGGCCGGCGTTGTATGCGGCGATCGCCCGGTCGAGGTCCGGGTATCGGTCAAGCAACCCGCGCAAGTAGCGAACTCCACCGCGTATATTTTCGCTTGGCTTGAATGGCGTGGTGACGCCCATCTCTTGCGCGGTGCCCGGCATCAGCTGCATGAGGCCTTGAGCCCCTTTCGGGGAAACGGCTAGGGCATCGAAATTTGATTCGGCCGCGACGATGGCTTTGACGAGGTACCGGTCGACGTGATAGCGATGTGCGGTGCGACGAATCAAAGCGTCGACTGTCGGTTCGAAATTGCGCCTTTCATTGAGGTACGCGTCGGCGGGGCGATACGCATGTTCAAGTTCTTGATCGTTTAGCGAGTCGTAGTGGGCGGCGAAATTGCGCGCCCGTAAAAAGTCGCGTCCGTCGAGAGTCGCGTAGTCGTCGACATAGGACATCACGCGCGCCGCGTCGTCTGGGCGCTCAAGTCGTTGGTAGATCGACGCAAGCCGCACCAAGTTGCGCAGAGTTGTCTGCACCCGGGGATCACCTTCTTCTGATTCTTCGAGTAGGGCGAGGGCGTCGATGAAAATTGCCTCTGCCTCTCGGGAGCGTCCCGAAACCATGGCTTCTCGGCCTTCGCGTGAAAGCAGTGCCCAGCGAGGGACTGCAATTGTTTGGGAGGCGGTTTCGCTTTGTGATCCGTCATGGCTCGTTGCGTTCGAACTTACCAACGGAATGCCGCGACACCCCGGAGCAAAAAGACTTACGACTAGAGCGAATGCGACGAAGCGAAGATCAACGCGGTCGGTCATGGGTCGGCGAGTCCTGCGCGAATGCGTCGCGCGAGCAGGGTGGATAGTTTTAGGCTTGCTCTCGTGCGAGGTACGCCGCGAGTTCGCGCTTGACGACGGGCGTCAGGATATACAGACCGAAGATATTCGGTACGCAGATCAAGAAGACCATGGCGTCAGAGAAGTCGAGTACAGCTTCGAGTTGGATGGTGCAGCCCAACGCCACGAAGACGCAGAAGATTAGGTTGAAAATGTTCGAGGTCCGCTTGTCGGTTCCGAAGAGATAGGTCCAGCCTTTGAGCCCGTAGTACGACCACGACACCATGGTTGACAGGGCGAACAAGGTGGCGGCGAGCGCTAACAACGGAGGGGACCAAGACAGGTTCCGTTCAAAGGCGTGGGAGGTCATTTCGATTCCCCCTAAGCCCTGCGCGAAGTCTGGTTCGTAGTAGCTTGTCGTGATGATCACCAGCGCCGTCGCACTGCAAATAATCACGGTGTCGATTAGGGGCTCGAGCAGCGATACGAACCCTTCGGTGATGGGCTCAGACGTTTTGACGGCTGCGTGGGCAATAGTTGCAGACCCAATACCCGCTTCATTGGAAAACACCGCGCGCTGAAAACCCACAATCAAGGCGCCGAGCAGCCCCCCCCCCATGGCATCGGGGTTAAATGCTTGCGAGATGATCTGTTCAAGTGCCCATGGAATCGCTTCAGCATTCAGCGCGATGATGATGAAAGCCCCAACGAGATAGAGGACGGCCATAAAGGGAACGAGTGTTGCAGTCACTCGAGCGATGCTGCGGATGCCACCGATCACGACTGCACCAACGATGACCGCGAGAACGATGCCGACGAGCCAACCTTTGTCCGCGAGCCAGCTCGACTCGGCCCCTGTCACGCCCACGATCTGAACGAACGCTTGGTTCGACTGGAACATGT
>JASDVE010000346.1:6398-10950 GCA_041891195.1 Myxococcota bacterium
GTTTCCAATGCCCAGGCATCCGATCACGATCCCGCCGGCGTAGAAGGTGCCGAGCGCGCGCCCAAGTTTTTCGTAGCCGCGTTCAGCGAGGCCTTTTCTTAGGTAGTGCATCGGTCCGCCGGACACGCTCCCGTCGGCGTGCTCTTCGCGGTAGATCACACCGAGGCTGCATTCGACGAACTTGGTCGACATTCCGAGAATGCCTGCGACCAGCATCCAGAGAGCCGCGCCAGGCCCTCCGACTGAAATTGCAATCGCGACACCACCAATGTTGCCAATGCCGACCGTTCCTGACACGGCCGTCGCGAGCGCCTGGAAATGAGAAACTTCGCCACTGCCTTCGGTACTTGGCCCGTGGCCCATGACCAGAGCGATGCCGCGACGCAGCCCCCAGAAGTTGATGAAGCGAAAGCGAAAGGTGAAATATACCGCGCCGATAACTAGCCAGAGCACCACAATCGGAGCGTCACTGCCGGCGATCGAAAGTGGGAAGAACACGAAGCCGGCTAGCATGTCTGCGAGCGGCCGAAATAGCGCTTCCACCCAGTTCACTTGGTCACCCCGAATCTGACGATCAACAGAAAACAGAACCTTGGGTCAGCGCAATTTGGAACTACAGCGACGCGTTCGACCGAATCCAAGGTTTTGGCTGGCGCGGCGGACGTTAGCGAACTGGGTTGGTGTTGCGGGTCAAAGTCATGATTTCAGGACGAAAGCCCTCGCGTTCCAAGGTGACTGTTGTCAACGCGACATCCGACATGCGGGGCAAACCCAAAACAAAGAGATCGAATCGATCGCTTTCCTTTTGTTCGCGACGGCGGATGGTTGTTTTCCATGGACGAACATCAAGTTCGCTTTCGACCGCTTCGGCGGCGGCGCGTGTGTAGTAGGACGCCACACGTATTGCGTATTGGGCACCCACCTGGGCTTCAATGCCGGTTTCGAGCCGTTTTTCAGCGCGTCGCATCGCTTCGGTTTGGGCTTGTTGCTCTTCTGAGCTTGGGACGGGATAGGCCTCAACAGCGTAGATCACATAGTTGCGACGCAGGGAGTCGAGGGTTGCAGTAAAGAACTGACCGAAAAACGGGATTGCGGATAGAAATGGGATGCGGACCTCGGCTTTCGATTTCAACTCGCTGTTCAGGCCCGCGATGATCATGCGTTGTCCGAAGCCAGTGTCGAACGTTGTTTCGACCACGCGATTGGCCAAGATCGGCCCGAGTTCGGGAGATATGGCACCGCGCACCAAGTCGAGTTGGAGGTTCAACTCCAGCCGAACGTGTTCGTCGGTTGCGACTACGGGCTTCAGGCGGAGCTTGACTCCGACGTCCACACGTTGAATGGTGACACCAATGGTGGGAGCAAATTGCGAGGTAAGGCCACTATTCGAGCCGACCGGAATCGGGATGTTGTCGCCGATGAACAGCTCCGCTTCTTTGCCCACTTCGATCACAAGGCTGGGGCGCTGCACGATTTCGATTTCAGTGCTGACCTCTTGGGAAAACATGGTGATGCCAAGTCCGGGAACAATCACCACCTGTGGAAGACCGTTGGCGTCGGTCACCGGTCTTCCTGACGCGTCCAAGATCGGGATCAAGACGCTTTCGCCCTGGACCTGCACGATGGGCGTCGCCGAATTCTGGACCGGTGACCCGCCAAAGTTAAGTCCAGGGATCACATCTGGAATGTCAAGGAGTCCGGGGTTAAGCAGAACAACCAAGCCGAGGTCGTCAAACTGCTTGGGCTCGATCGCGGGAATTACGGCGCCGGCACCCAGGGCGAGTGTTCCGTCGGTTACGATCTCATAGATGTTCACATCGACGCGAATCATTTTCGGCTCGCGATCCAGTTTGCCGATGAGGTAGCGAAGGGATTCAAAAGTCGTGCGATCCGCCCGCACGACGATTGAACGCGTCGCTTTATAGGGGGTGATGCTGTAGTCCTTCCCGATCAAGGGCCCGGCGTCTACGTCGGTCTGCGTTCCGGATACGCCAGGGCTCTGGCTCTGGCCTTCGAGCAAGCGTGCGAGGTCCTCAGGGTTTTGGTGGACCAAGTGAACGACATGGAGCTCTCCGTCGCCGGCTGCCGGGACATCCATGATATCGATCCACTCGCGCAACTGGTCTAGTTGGCTCGCGCTTCCGGTTAAGATCAGCGCATTGGTACGCTCGTCGACGATCGCATCGAGTTCCGCCTCGCGCGATCCATCGCCAGCAGTTTTTGTCACTAGAGCGCTGAGCTGGTCCCGAACTTCTCCCGCTTCTCGGTACCGCAAGCGAATCACGATCATCGATTCTTCGGCGGCGAGGTCGAGCTGACGCGCGATACCGATCAAGCGCGCAATGCGATTTTCGGTCCCGGCGAGAATGATGCTGCCAGACTGCGGAAGCGGAATCGCTTCACCCTTGTCTTGCAAGAGAGGGCGAATGGTGCGGGCAACTGCTTCGGGGTCTGCGTGCCGGAGGTGAATACGCGTGGTGATCGCGCCCTCGGCTTCAGGGTCCAATGCACTCGTCTTGTAGGGCGCGCTGCCCGACATTTTTTCCCAGCGCGAGATTACGAAGCGGTTTGGGGCGATCGGAAGTGCAACGAAGCCCTTAATCAACAAGGCCGCATTCAATATTTCGGTTGCTTCTTGGCGACTCACTCGGGACGGGACGGCGACGGTCATGCGCCCGGGGAGCGGGGGCTCATACACATATTCGTTGCCCGTTCGGTCAGCGATCGCCTTCACGACGTCACCAAGCGGCATGTCGACCAAGATCAGTTCGACAGGTTCCCCGCGATCTTCAACAGGGTCTATCTGTGCGACGGCCATCGTGGCCGAAACCATCAGGACGATCGAGATCCCAGCACATCGAGCGAACCTGGAGCCGCTGCACCGAGTGTTATTCACCGACGACTCTGTAGGTTCCCGATGCGATGGGCGCGAGAGTTTCGTCCGCCGAAAAGAATTCGACGCGGTAGTTACCCGGGTCCCAGCCCCCCTGTGACTTGAGCCAAACGTAGCTGTAGTCGTCGCCAGGGCTCACCTTGTATTGATCAAACAGCAGGTTCTCAGGCTGATCGATCCGGTACCAATGCACCATCACGTTGTCGCCACTTAACTCGAGGTTGGGAATGACCGCGTAAATCTTGCGGGTGTTCACTTCAAACTCAAGCGAGGCTTCTTCGGCACCGCCTGACGAACTCGCGTCGGATCCGAACTCGACGCTTACAGTGGCGTTGTCAAACTCGTCGGCAATGTCGGGGGTGATGATGCCGCTCATGGCGATGTGCGTGAGCCGTCCCGCGTAGTCCCGCAGATCCGATATTTCGGCGAGGTCTTCGGACCCAATCTTCGTAATGCTGGTAATTGTGCTGACAAGTTCTTCGTCACTCATTTCGTTGATGATGCTGCGCGAAACCATTTCGGGGGCTTTGCCCCAATTGAGCAGGTCGGACATGCTCGCCGTGGTCAAGATATCTCCCACAGCGGACAGTCCTGCGCCCTCGCTATCGAGATAGTCTTCGGCTTGGTCGACCAAATTTATAATATCGCCAATGCCAGACGACGGTGGTTTTTTGTCTTTGGCGATTTGATCGGGTGCTGCAGATGCGCGTGCGTTTTCGACGCTCGGCGCCGTCAAGCGTCCGACGAATCCGCCAACGATGAGACCCATGATCAGGCTGGCAACGATTTGAGTCTTGGAGTCTTTCACTCTCATTTGCTCCGTGTTCGCGATGCGTGAAGGTTATGACACTGCCCCCGTGTCAGTAGTGCCACATTGGAGCAGTACTATAGATCGTGAGGCGGCGGATCTCAAAAGTTGGAATCGGGTGGGTTCGGTCGACCAGCATCTCGGGGGAGGCCGGGAACAGGATCGAAGCGACGCACAGTCCGAAACGCGATACGGTACCGCCGGTGAAAGATTGGTTCGAAAGTACGTTTGCCTCTCTTGAAGTTCCACACTTTCGAATCCTCTGGTTCGGAACCTTTTTTTCATTCATCGCATTTTTCATGTCGATGATCGTGCAGAGTGTGGTCGCATTCGAATTGTCGGGCACGAACACTGCCGTGGGCAGCGTGGTCGCAGCCCAGGGTGCCGCAATGGCGAGCTTTGGCTCGATCGGCGGTGCGGTCGCCGACCGTTGGCCCAAGCGGCGTCTCATCGTAATCTGTCAAATTCTGACAGCTCTTGTCCTCACGGCCGTTGGGCTTTTGCTTGCGGCGGATCGTCTTCGTCTCGAAATGCTCGTGGCGGGAGCCTTCATCATGGGCATGTCATTCGCCTTCATGGGGCCCGCGCGTCAATCGCTGGTTGCCGACCTTGTCCCCGAGGTGCGGCTGGGCAATGCGATGGCGGTCACGATGATCGCCAACACCGCATCCCGGGTATTGGGGCCCGTGGTGGCGGGGCTGTTACTCGGCGCGCCCGGTTTTGGCGCCAAGGGGGCGTACTTTACAATGGCTGCCCTGTATACACTTTCTGCTGCATCGATGGTGTTGATTCCCAAGTCGGTCGTTCGGCCGGCAGCCGCTGACATGTCGGTGTTTTCGTCTGTCGTAGAA
>JASDVE010000347.1:0-2680 GCA_041891195.1 Myxococcota bacterium
CCCTCTTCTGGAAGTCTGCGAAGGGTCCCGCCGGTTCGATCTTTTCAGGCATGGGTTCTGCGGGGTCGCGCAGAAAGATCCCACTGTTCGTAATACAGACTCGCGCGATGCGGTCGGGGTGATGATGCAAGATGCGGAGTCCGACAACGCCCCCCCAATCATGCAGAACGAGCGTGATGTCTTTGAGGTCAAGCACGTCTATCAACGCTGAACGCGCCCATTCCACGTGTCGCGCAACCGAAAAGTCGGACATCTCGGTTGGCTTGTCTGAACGCCCCAAACCGACAAGGTCGATTGCGATCACGCGGTTGCCCGCCGCAACCACTGGCGGAATGATGTTGCGCCACAAGTAAGACCAACTCGGGTTGCCGTGAATCATCACGATCGGCGGGGCGTCTTTCGGACCCTCGTCGATGTAGTGCATGCGAAGGGTGCCGCCGTCGAGGTCCGGAATTGCTGCGTAGTGGGGCGCGAATGGGTAGTCGGAGAGATTCGCGAAACGCTCTTCCGGGGTCTGAATTACTTTCACTTGGCAGCACTCCTGTGATTGGCTCCAAATGCATCATATTGCCATCCGAAATGCCAATATGCCAAACTCGCGGCTCTGCCGGTGAACAATGAATGGCTCGCGGCACGCGCCATCAACATGCAGATTTAAAATGGAAGTCACGAACGAAGTCATGCCGACCAGCCCATCCCTATGCCAATCAAAACGACCACTTTCGATTCCGTTGACTGCAGCTAGAATAGGGCGCAGCAACGTCAAGTAACCTTGTTTCTTTGATCGTTCGTGCAGACCTCGACTTCAGACTTGGGACAGAGAGCATGAGCAAGTTTCCGTTTCCGATACCGCATGGCTGGTTCGGCCTTTGTTTTTCGCATGAGCTCAAGCCCGCTGAAGTAAAGAAGGTTCGTTTCTGCGGCCGTGATCTCGTGATGTTTCGCACCGAGTCGGGGAAGCCGGCGGCGCTAGAGAACTATTGCCCCCACTTGGGTGCGCCTCTCAACCAGGGCCGTGTTGTGGGCGAGGCGTTGCGGTGTCCGTTTCATCACTGGCAGTGGGCACCAGATGGACAGTGCGTTGACATCCCGTATTCAAAACGAATTCCGAAGCGAGCGGTAGCCGAAACGATTCCGGTGCGCGAGATCAACGGCATGGTAATGGCATGGCACCATCCCGATGGCAGAGAGCCGTACTTTGACTTGCAAACCGTTGCGGGTCTGGAAACGAATCAAGACGAATGGGGTGAGGTCCACTACTACGAGCACGACTTGCCCACCTGCGCGCAAGAGATTTCCGAAAACGACGTTGACTCAGCACATTTCCAATATTTGCACGGCATGCCCGCACTCAGTGAGGCGGAAGCCACGATCGATGGCCCCATCAAGCGAACGGTGCAGACCTTCCAGACGAGCGACAATTTCGTTGTCGGCGATGTCGAATCGGCCACTGAGTACTTAACAGTTCGCGAGTCGTACGGTCCGGGCAGTGTTTCCGTATGGGCAAAGAACGTCGCCGGCTCTACGCCCGGAGTGACGGGCGAGTTCCTTCTATATAACGTCACCACTCCGGTGGAAGACGATCGAACCTTACTGCGTTGGTCGCTACTCCTGACGAAGAGCCTCGAAGAAGACGACATGGGCAAGACCCTGCTCTTCAGTTTCGCCGAAGGGGTAAAGGACGACATCCCGATATGGCGCGACAAGATCTACCGCGAGAATCCCGTGTTGTGCGACGGCGACGGCCCGATCGCCATTCATCGGAAATGGTTTTCGCAGTTCTACGTTTAGAAGCACTCTTGTTTCGCCATGACAGACGTGGTCTCCATCAAGCATTGCGCCGACCCAACTCGAATTCTGTCGAGGCGGTGGGTTGCCTGAATCGCAAGCTCACTTGTTAAGCGCGGCGGTGGGGCGAGGGCTAGTTCCGTTACCAACAAACGAGGACGGGAAACTCGATTGGACGAAATCCGATCGCAGCCTGCTGCGCTAACAACGATTGCGAATTCGCGATCTCGCGATTGATTCGGGCGCTTCGATTTACGCCGCAGTCGACAACGGTTGGTTGCTTCGCCTTGATCTCGCCGACGCCATTGCGCAACCGTGAATCGAGCCTTTAGCCTTTAGAAAGATGGCTCCGTCGCAAAGTTCATCTCCGCACCGCTCGTTGGATGCTGGAAGCCGAGTTCGACCGCATGGAGCTTCATCTGCCCTGGGCCTGTCCCGTTTCCATACAGCGGATCGCCTACGATCGGTATCCCGAGCCCACGCGTATGTGCGGCATGCACACGAAGCTGATGCGTCCGTCCCGTGATCGGCACGAAAGAGATCCGGGTCCAAAGGTCTTCGATGCCAAGTTTTTCCCAATGCGTGATGCCGACTTTGCCATGTTCCGGGTCATAAATTTGATACGGACGATTGTCGATGTCCAAACGAAACGGAAGCTCGATCGTCCCACGGTCATCTGACAAAACACCGTCCAGCAGTGCGACGTAGCGCTTGCGGGTTTCTCGTTTTTGAAACTGAATCGAAAGTTGCCGATGCGCGTCCACGTTGCGCGCAACGACGAGTAACCCGGACGTGTCCATGTCGAGGCGATGCACGGCAGGTTGTTCAGGCGCACCGGGATACATTTCACGGACTCTTTCGGCAACGCAGTCCCGCTTTTCTGGACCGCGCC
>JASDVE010000347.1:2690-5382 GCA_041891195.1 Myxococcota bacterium
ATCTTATCGACCACGACGAAGGCTTCGTCTTCATGAACGATCTTCAAGCGCGGCTCGCTCATGTGTCTAGCCCGCACAACATGAACCCCAGTATCGGTTGACAGCGTGCCGCGCAACTTGGATAGAACTCACCCGACACTCGACTCGCGTCGAGCAGTTCGGGATTGGGCTCAGGTGTGCGCGCACCTGAAGTTTGCCCGTTCCAAAAAAATTCCGCGATTCCAACCGGCCGGAGCCCGTTGCGCACTGCAAAGGTGAGCAGCTTCGGCGCACAACATTCCCCCATCCCACCCGCGATCGGCGACCCCGGCAATGCGGCGTCCTTGAGTGCGCGAACTTCACCTCGGAAATTCTGGAACTTGTATTCGGAACACATTCGCTCCCAGAGTCCTTGCGATACGCGCCGACGGCGCGCTCCGGTTTCGTCCACCGGAGCCCCCGAAGCTTTAAGGCTTTTCATCTCCGTCGTCAGCCATTTGATCTCGCGCTGTGCCGGCAAGATCACGTCTTCATAGAGTTCTTCGCTTAGCAATGGCGGAACCCAACCATCGATGATCCGCGCACCGCCGGTCAGCGCCGAAAACGCGCGGAGAAAGACCGTATTGCCTTCCGCATCAACGCATTCGAGCACGCCGAACATATTGCCTCTTTCTGCGAAGACCCTTTCGAAACAAAGACTCGGATCTGCATCGGCCTCAGCGGCGAGGTAGTCGAGACGTTGAAGCGTTTCGAATTCTTCCATCATCCGCAAAGCGTGCGCTTTGGCCTGGCCCACTGCCAGCGAATGCCGACGTCCACAGTCTACGCAGTCGCCGGACACTCCGGTCTGGTTATTGACGAGGGAACGGTTCGAGAGGGGGGGCGCCTGACTCATCTGATCTTTCATCTACGGTTAATTTCGTCTCTAGAAAAATAAGGATCTCACGGTTCCTTCGAATCTCAAAGAAGCGAGCGCCCAGCGAGGGAACGCAACGAGTGAACACTGGTCAAGACACGACGCCGACTTAGTAGTGCCAGGGAAAGCGACCGAAGTCCCGATCGCGTTTCTCCAGAAAGGCATCGCGGCCTTCTTCGGCTTCGTCGGTCATATAGGCGAGACGCGTGGCTTCACCGGCGAAGACCTGCTGCCCCACCAAACCATCGTCGACCAGGTTCATCGCAAACTTTGCCATGCGTTGAGCCGTTGGACTCTTCGAGTTGATCTCCGCTGCCCATTCGAGTGCGGTCGCTTCGAGTTCGGCGTGGGGGACAACGGCATTCACCATACCCATGTTGTGCGCTTGTTCGGCGGTATAGCCCTTGCCCATAAAAAAGATCTCGCGCGCGAACTTCTGCCCGATCTGTTTTGCGAGATAAGCGGAACCGTAGCCACCGTCAAAGCTCGCGACATCCGTGTCAGTTTGCTTGAAGACAGCGTGTTCACGGCTGGCCAACGTCAAATCGCAAATCACGTGGAGGCTGTGCCCGCCTCCAACAGCAAAGCCAGGCACCACCGCGATCACGACCTTGGGCATAAAGCGAATAAGGCGCTGGACTTCGAGGATGTGCAGCCGGCCTGTGCGACCGGGATCAATCGATTCGGAAGACTCACCATCGGCGTATTTGTAGCCATCGCGCCCTCGAATGCGCTGGTCGCCACCGCTGCAAAACGCCCAACCGCCATCGCGAGGGGAGGGGCCGTTTCCGGTCAACAGAATGACGCCGACGTCGGTTGATCGGCGTGCATGATCGAGCGCACGGTCGAGTTCATCCACAGTCTGCGGCCGAAAAGCGTTGCGCACTTCGGGGCGATTAAAGGCGATGCGCACGGTCCCTTGATCGACGGCACGGTGGTACGTGATGTCTTCGAAGGAAAACTTCGGGACCACTTCCCAACGCGCGGGATCAAAAATCTCTGAAACCATTTTGCTAGCTCCTGTTCATTCGAGCGCCCTGCGGCACCTCAGCGCGAACGATCATAGCGAGCTGACGACGGAAAGCGGCGCGCCGAAAAGTGGCCTGAATGACGGCGAATGCAATACGAACCGAAACTCTTCCTCGGGCGATCTGAGGGGATCGAAAAATCGATCTCAATTGGCCGTAGGTTGAGACAGCCTTACGCCGCTCAAATAAATCGGGCCTGAGTATCGCCTGCTCGCTGCTGCCGACCAAAAGCTTGCACCGTGGCGAGTCGCCGAACACGTACGCGGTGCGCGAATGATCACCCCGACCGTCTTCGGCGTCGGCGCCTACGCCAATCGTGCCTTCGTCGTTCGCGACCACAGTTCCGAACTCGTCGAACTCACGGCCATCGTGCGCGGTGAGTTTTCCTGCGTCTCCCCATTCGGTGTCTTCGCCGTTGTAGACGTAAACTGACCCGGAGCGCGAACCTCGTCGTCTCAAGCCGTGATCCAAGTAGTATCCGCTGCCGCCGCAAGAGGCCGCCAGGGCAGCAATGCAAGAACAGCCATCGTGGCCACCAGGCGAGTCGAACTTTCGGGTAAAATTCACCAGCCCCCAGAACTTTGACATTCCTGTTTTCGATCCCAACAATCTCGACATACGCAGGCTCGGCCGAGCCGTCAACAAACAGTCCGGCAACACAAACAGTCTGGCAGCGCAAACAATCGGCAATGCAAGCAATCTGGCAATGCAAGACACGCACCCTAGAAAATCATTTCAAAGTAGCCGGGGCCGATGCCGGGCCAATACC
>JASDVE010000347.1:5392-10918 GCA_041891195.1 Myxococcota bacterium
GTCAACGACTATGACCGGCGAGAGCGGGACTTCGCGAGACCAGCGGCCTTGAAGAGTGCCGTATGAAAGTGACCAAGGTACGCAGCGGCCGGTGGCTCCGTGCGGGCCGTTACTTTTTCCGGCCAACGCATCAGCTCCTCATCACTTGCGCCAGCCTTGTGGCGCGCCAGGATGTCCTCTGGGTCGAAATCGATGCCAATCGGGTTGATCGCAAAGCGACCGTCCCGGAGAAACTCGTGGGTCGCTTCCAAAGACGAAAAGACGTCCACCTGAAGCTCGATCGCGTTGGAGTCCGGGTCGCGGTAGTAGAAGGAAAACGTTGTACCGTGGTTGACCGGCCAGACCGGTTCGATCCCAGCTTCCTTTAATCGCTCGTAGGTCGCGAGCAGATCGCTGAGCGAGCCATAGCTGAACGCAATGTGATCAACCCCTGCCATCGCTCGCGTCTGGGGGATGACGGGCATGTTCAAGATCCCGAGACGGTGATGCTCGTCGTCGTAAGTCATGAACGTCGCCATTTTGTCGCGATGAACGATCTTTGCCCCCAGAACGAGCACGTACCAGTCGACGAGCTCTTTGTAGCGATTCGTCTTGAGGACGAAGTGTGCCAGCTTCGCGGGGCTGATGATCGGTGCGTCCATCTTCGTTGGGTTCCTTCGTAGGGTCGAGTCGGCGCGAAGCAGCAGAGTATCGCAGGGAACCTGAATATCTTATCGGGCTATTCGGGCTCTGAATAGAGGGGGCCATCGCACCATTCGATGTGGTGCTCTTTGTCGCGAATGTCCCAGTCCGTTTGAGTGAACCGTCGAGTCTGAACGTCCAGCAGCAACCAAGCGGCGAACCGCGCGATCACATCGGGCCCAACAATTTGCCCCCTCGATACGTAGCTCTCATACGCGGGTCGAGCGGGGAATTCTTCTGTCGACAGGCGCATGAAGCCGCGCACAATGTCCGTGTCCACTAAGCCAGGCTTGAAGCCACCGACCGCAATGCTGCTGTCCGCCCACTCGGCTTGGAGTGCGCCTCGGAGTGTTTCGGAAGCTGCCTGCGCGATCGAGTAAGCGGCCGCTCCGGCCCGAGGGTTGGCGCCGGCATCGGAGCCGATGAACAAGACTCGGCCGCCGCGAAGAAGACCTTCGCAATCGCGAGACAAGGCCCATCGCGCTTCGACGTTGGTCTCGAAAGAACGTCGCCAGTCTTGATCCGAAAGTTTATTCAGCAGCCCGGTCTGGAAGTACCCCGCGCCGTGAAAGATGGCGCGGGGTCCGGGTAGTTCTGACAACGCGGCTGTGAGCGCCGCGCGATGCGAAGGGACTGTGACGTCACCGGCACAACTCGTGATTCGTTCCGATGCGGAAGCGACCGCGTCGAGCGCGCTTTCGCGACGCCCCGAAACGAGGACGCGACAACCCCGGCCTGCAAGCTCGGAAGCAAGTGCGGCGCCGATACCTGACCCGCCGCCGGTGATCAGTATGGATACGAGGGTCAATGGGGAAGATCCTTTCCGTCAATCAAGCGCGATCGATCGATCTTTATGGGCCCTACCCCGACCGTACGCGCCGGCATTCAAGCATCTGACGACTCAGTGCTCTCCATCACCTCGCACGACAACCTCTAACTTTCGACAACGTACTGCGATGCACTCGCATCCCGTTCGAAAACCAGGCCGCCCCCAACGCCCGGGACAAAAACAAGATGACCCCGTCGATGCATGCATGCGAAGCACGAAAGACCGAAACCGTCGAAAAAGCTTGGCGCTACAGTACTTCGTGTTTTTAGACGGCGCACACCGGCTCGCCCTACCCGAACGCAAACTCATGCTGCCAATTCTGGTCGGCGTAGTCGCCTAAGCGGTCTCGTAGTCCTCGAGGCCGCCCGCGTCCTGAAGCTTCTTGTACATCTTGAAGTTGCCCGGGAACAAGAACGGTGCGCGTCCATTGTCGAAGCGGTAATAGCTGTTGCAAGAGCCGTGGCCCCAGGAATAGAGGGGGAAGCGTGGGAGTAGCCAGTCGTTGTACTCCCGACTCGCTTCGACCTTCACTGAAATGGCCTTCGCGCCTGCACTCTGCTTCTCTTTCAACAGGCGCACGATCGTCGCGACGTTTTGCTCCACCGTCATGAAGTACGGGACGTTCAGCACCAACCCGTTGGGACCGACGGCAAAGAAGAAGTTTGGGAAGTTCGGAACGCTGATCCCTTTGTGGGCCTCGGGCGCTTCGTGCATCACCTTTGCGAGGGATTCGCCGTTCTGACCCGTGACCTCGATGCGATCGAAGTCGAGGATCCTGTAACCCGTGCAGTATGCGATGACATCGCATTCGATCTCGCGTCCACTCGACGTTACGATCGAATTCGGCCGTACTTCGGTCAAGCCTTCGGCGACCAACTCAACATGTTCCTCATTTAACGAGGGATAGAAGTCATCCGAAACTAGGCCGCGCTTGCACGCGTAGCGGCTCTTCGGCGTGACGGCTTCTTGCGTCTTCGGATCGTCGATCGCCTTTTTAATGAACCCAAGCACCCGGTTTTCGAACTGGTCCATGCGCTTATGCCCGAGGGTCGAAGCCTGCTCGATCATCCCCATAAGCGCCCGCTGAACTTTCTGCGTAATCCGCAGGTATGGCGGCACCAGGTTGAAGAGCTTCCGCTTCGAATCAGAATAGGTGACGCGACCGCGTGGCATGATCCAGTTGGGGGTGCGCTGCAATACCGTGACCTGCTTGGCCATCTTGGTGACTTCTGGAACGACCTGAACCGCGCTCGCCGCTGACCCTACGATTGCGATGTGCTTGTCCGAAAGGTCGACATCGTTGTCCCACGTCGTCGAATGCCAACTCGGACCTTCGAAGCTGTCCATCCCTTTGACGTCCGGATCCAGCGCCGTGTGTTGGTTGCCCATGGCGTTAATCACGACGTCAAATTCGAACGTATTCCCTTCAGCACTTTGCAACTGCCAAACGCCGTCGCCTTGGTAGTGGGCGTGGGTAATGCACGTGTTGCAGCGAATATGCGGCTCAAGCCCGAAGTCTTTCGCACAGCGTTGCAAATACGCTTCGATCTCCGCGCGCTCTGCAAAGCTCGCACTCCAGTCGGGGTTGGGTGCATAGCTGTAGGTATACGAGTGCGCCCAGACATCACACGCAAGACCCGGATACGATTCGTTGTGCCAGGTGCCGCCGGGCTTGCTGGCCTTTTCGAAGATGGTGAACTCGCTGAAACCTTGGGCGAGCAGTTCATGGCCGGTTGCGATTCCGGAAGGCCCCGCTCCAATGACGGCTACGCGTAATGACGGCTGGGGTGACGATGAGGCGGACATGAAAGGCGACTCCGAGCGACGGGTAAATGCGATCAAGACTCTTACAGGGAGAATGGATACCAATTCGGCTTCATCGGCGGGGCTCGTGTTTCAAGGGTCTGTCAATACATCGGAGCCGGCAAGGCCCCTTCCCTATCCGGCCATGATCGCGATACGCTCGACCCATGATGACAAAAAACGACATTCGAAATCATCAGGAATCCACTCGAGAACTCGCCAGGCCCGCATGCCTCGCAGCATCGATCTTGGTAGCCGCCCTATTGGCCACGCTTCCGGCGGTCGCCGAAGATCGCAGCACGCGCCAAGCCGCAGCCGAGCGCTATCGCGAAGAGCTGGCCTTTCACGTGGGAACCTTGGCCTACGTCTACGGCTATCCGATCGTAGACCTCACAGCGCAAATGCATGCCCAAACTCATGCGATCGAGCAGGACCAGCAGGTACTCGCGTCTGTCAATCACTTCTCTCATTCCGAGCAACTTGTGACGCCATCCACGCAAGCTGGCCTGCGTGCGCCAAACAACGACACACTCTACTTCAGAGGTTGGTTCGACCTCTCAAAGGGACCCGTCGTATTACACACACCCGACACGCACGGGCGTTACTACATGATGGCCGTGACGAATTTCTTCGCAGAAGTGCAGCATCTGAGTCGCCGCACTATGGGTACGCAGGAGCAAGAATACGCACTCGTCGGTCCTGGTTGGGATGGCACATTGCCCAAGGAACTCACCCCGGTGATCGTCGACACCCAGCACGTTTGGATATTGGGACGGCTGCTTGTCCGTGGTCTCGACGACCTTCCCGAAGCACAAGCGCTCTTAAAAGGCTTCTGGTCCACGCCACTCGCAGATTGGCGCAGTGGCAAACGCGGCGAGCCGCCAGTGCCACCGGCCGGAGAACGAATCAGCCCTCACACAAGCCTCGCAGCATTTGCGATCCTCGACCGTTTCTTGCGCGACAACCCGCAGCGGCCCTCGGAAGAGGGACTGCTCACACAGTTTGCGAGCGTGGGAATCGGCGCGGGGAAGCCGTTCGAGCCCGCGTCTCTCGATGCCGCTACGCGTCGCGGCCTTGAGCGCGCAATTAAATCCGGCAATGCATTGGTACAAGGCTCCACGCGAAGCGCACTGCGGTCCGTGAATGGTTGGATCACTTTGCAGGACGCCGGGCGCTTCGGCCATGACTACCTATTGCGCGCGAGTGTCGCGCTGGGTGGCTACGCGAACCTCCCGGAGGAAAGTGTCTACCCAGCCGCGGTCGCGGACGAGCAAGGCCGGCCGCTGGTGGGCAGCCGTCGTTATCGGCTCCACTTCCCGAAGGACGGCTTGCCCCCAGTAAACGGATTTTGGTCGCTGTCGGTGTACGACGCACAGACTCGGTCTCTCGTTGAGAACGCCATCGCACGCTACAGCATTGGGGATCGTACCGACGGTCTGGTGCGAGGCGAGGACGGCTCGCTGACGCTTTATCTCCAGCACAAGCCGCCGGCCGAAGGCATCACCAACTGGCTCCCGACGCCTTCCGGTCCATTGATGTTCGTGATTCGGCTGTACGAGCCTGCCGAAGCCGTGCTGGACGAGCGCTACCGCTTGCCTTGGCTGGAGACGGTTGAGGATTCACTGAAGTAGGTCGCTAGCGAATTTTACCATTCGGCAGCATCTCTTCGAACCGCGAACAGCTAAGCAAACTTTGCAATCGCGAAGTAGACTCCATCCGTTGGCATGCCATTACGATTGGAGGCTTCATCATGAAGCGAGTTTCGAGAAGACAGTTCGGCAAGTTGGGAGCCACCGGCGTCGCAGCACTATCCCACCCGCTTTTGGGGACCCCTGCAAAAGCATCCGAGCTGTCTATTCCGAAGCAAGGGGGCTCAGAGTTTGCAGCCCTCGCAGGCGTTCCGAAGGGGTCTTCTGACGAAGAGGTGGTCGACGCAGTTCGTCGCGCCGCTTTAGAGGCCAGCGATTTCTCGTGGCTCAGCCGCGGCGATCATATCTTGATCAAAACTGTTTGTAACTCTGGCAACAAATACCCTTTTACAACGGACCCGGTTGCATTGCGCGCAATGATCGGACTTCTTAAAGAACGCGGCGCAGGCAAGGTCACCGTGGCCGATATGTCGGGGGTTGAGGGCGTGCGCTTCAGCAAAGATCGGACGCAAGGAAGCACGCGGGAACTGATGACCAAGAACGGCATGGCGCAAACCACAGAAG
>JASDVE010000348.1:0-5436 GCA_041891195.1 Myxococcota bacterium
TTGGTCTTGCTTGGTCTTGTTTGGTCTTTATCGGCGACAGCATGAGGTTGCAGTGGAATGCGGAGGATCACAACCCAAATGGCTTCGTCGGAGGCTGCGTGCTTGGAGCCCAGGGAAACGGCCCCATCTCAAGGTCGGCCATCATCCGCAGCGTGTTCATCTCTAGCCACTCTTCATAGCCGACCCAGTGCGAATACTGCGGAAGTCGAACAGCTTTTGGGACGTCCATGAAGGCTGTTCCCTTCTGCAACTCGGCCCGCACCGCGTTGCGCAGGTCGCGGATGTACTGGCGTTCTTCTTTAGCATGGGCACGGGTGCAGCCGTTCATGGCCTTTGCATGGGGAAGTTCGTTGTGGGAGCAGACCGCAATTTCGAAGTCCATCTTCAGCACTTCACCCAGGCTACGCTCCCACTCACCAATATTAAAGTCAGGCACGACTGCAAGCATGACACGGTTCGGTGTGACCAGATCTGCGATATAGGCCGCATGTCGTTCGGGGATGAGGAATACGGTCATGCCCATCCCGTGGTTTATGCCCAGGTAATGCATCTGGACGGCGAAATCGCCCAGATCAAAGTCCCTTCGAGCGCCCGACCAGGTCACGTCCGGCGGACTGGTGTCTATTCCGGGGTTCGCCGCTAGCCATTCTGCGGCGCGCTTGTGCATCACCGTCTGCGCACCCGCATCCGAAAACACTTTCCCGCCGCTCGCGTGGTCCCAGTGGTTATGGCTGATGAAGGCGAACGTGACGGGTTTGTCCGTCACACTCCGGACTGCTTCTAGAAGCTTCCGTGCATGCCTCGAATCGAAGGGCTCAAAAACGGCGACACGCTTCTCGCCCACGACAAACATGGAGTAGTTCCCCGCACCGGTCGTGAAACTGTAGACCCCGTCTCCGATGAGACGCGTCGTGGCATTCGTACCGGCAGCAAAGGCCGGCGTCGTAGCGAGGACTGCGATGAACGAGATGGCCGCGATGTGATGTTTCAGCTCGAACATGTGGGTCTCCTCTTGTCACGTGTGCGTCGCCGCATCAGCTTCTCAATAAGCCGTTCTAACCCGGACGGCCGCAGGCCGCAACATCGACCCGATTTGCGATCGGGTTTCGAGCCCGTTCCATACGCAGTTGCCGGGTCTCATAGACGGCGCGTTGTGAAAGTGTCGATATGGCGCATCAATGATCTTTGCACGGATCTAGTTGTGAGACCTTCGAACGGCAGCCTTCGGAGCATCATCGCCTAACGCGTTCGAGTCGAATCTAAGAAGTGCGCAAATCCGAGTTGCCGACGAAATGAACAATTTCTGCGTGAGTCGTGCGGGCAAACTGCGGCGAGTACGTCGCCGGGGCGCGACCCATTTGAAAACTATCTGCATTGCGACACGTAGCTTTGGTGACGAACCGCACACTTGTCCAATGTGGGGTGCCCGAAACAACTCACATATCAATAATGAGAGTCCGAAAGCAAGCCAACTTAAGTCAACTGAACCCTTCAACCAAACGGTGCGTGACATGTTCCAATTCGCCCGATCGATATCGGCCACTCGCTGGCCTCATGCAGTGCTAGCTGTTTGGAACGCGAACCCTGCAAATGGGAAGCGTCGCTTGCATGCACTCGTAAGTTTAACTTCTGCACTCGCCTTTGTGTTGATTACCTTTTCGAGTGGCGCATTTGCAAACTCGAAAACCGAGATGCAAGGTCTCGACGAACAAGTCCAAGAGATCAAGTCTGACGTTCTTGGCATTGCCGAAGAACTGAGACGCCTCGAAGAAAAGCTTCTATTTCCGTCGAACACTCAGGTGGCCGTGTTCGTTTCTATGCCTTCTGGGCTTGGCTTTCGCCTCGACTCCGTGAAGCTCCAGATCGACGGGAAGCCCGCCGCGAGGCACATCTACAGCTTCAAGGAACTCGACGCGCTCAAGAAGGGCGGAGTACAGCGTCTATATACAGGCAATGTCGCAACCGGAGCGCACCAGCTTCAGATCGAAGTGGCGGGCCAGTCGGAGACCGGTGCGGAAGTTTTGAGCAGTGAAGCCATCTCGTTCGACAAGGCAGCGGAACCGAAGCTGATTGAATTGTCACTTGCGGGCGGCGATGTTGGTGGCGTTCGCATCGAGCTCAGCGGGACCTCGCCGTGATCAGAGGCTCGTTCGGAATCGCAGCTGCGGCAATGTGGAGCTTTGCGTTTGCGGTCCCCGCGACGGCAAGTCCATTGCGCGATCTCCATTTTGGCGAGGCGCTTTTCTATGCGCATCAAGAGGACTACTTCGAGGCGCTTGAGCGGCTCGATGCCGAAATCGTTCAGCATCAGCGCGTCGATGAACCCACCCTCGACTCCTTGATTCACCACATCGAAGAAGCCGAGTTCTCAGTGGGCGATTTCGAACTCTTCTATCGCATGCACCATCGCGCGGGACGTGCGATTAAAGCGGTGCTCGAGGCCAATGTCGCGGACGAGGTCCGAAACGACGCGGCCTATCGCTTGGCGAGAATCCATTTCCAAAAAGATCAACCCGCGATGGCACTCGATGTTCTGGATGCCATGAAAGGGGAAATTCCTGAAGTCCTCGGTGCCGATACGGCGTACTTGCGCGCCAGTGTCTATCTCGCGTTGGGGCGTCCAGGAGATGCCATCGAGACGCTCACACCTGTGCAGGATGCAAAGAGTCTCGCTGGCTTTTCGAACTACAACCTCGGGATCGCGATGTTGCGCGACGGCAAGCCCGAGCTGGCATTTCGCCAACTCGATCGCGCTGGCCGTGTGCGCTCAACCGATCGCACGACATTGGCGATTCGCGATAAGTCCAACCTCGTCTTGGGCACGTTGCTCCTAGAAGCAGAAGAGTTTGATCGTGCGCAAAAGTTTCTCGATCGCGTGCGCCTTTCGGGGCCGTTCTCCAATCAAGCATTGCTTCGCGCGGGCCGCGCCGATCTTTCGGCGGGTCGTTTCGACCGAGCCCTCGTTCCGTGGAGCGTTCTTGTCGACCGCGACGTAACCGACAGTGCGGTGCAGGAGGCGCGTCTCGCCCTCCCATACGCGTATGGAAAGCTTGGCGTTCATGGACGGGCCGCCGTGCTGTACGGCGAAGCGGTTGAAACCTTCCAAGACGAACTGCAAAAACTCGACGCTTCGATCCACAACATTCGAAGTGGTGATTTTCTCGAAGCCCTGGTGCGCGAAGAAATTCGCCACGACAAGGAATGGGTTGTCCGGCTCCGCGAGCTGCCGGACGCGCCGGAGACCTTCTATCTGGTGGGCCTGATGGCGTCGCACGATTTCCAAACAGCGCTCCAGAACTACCTCGACCTTGATGATCTGCGTGGCAAGTTGCTGGTGTGGGAAACGAGTCTCGACGCCTTCGGCGATGTGATCCGCCTTCGTCGCGACTATTACGAGCCGCGCCTTCCCGAGATCGATCGCGCTTTCCGACATCTCGACGCGCAGATGCGACTCCGACTCGAACAGCGCCAGCACGTCCGAGCGCGACTCGAAGGGATGTTGACGGCGCCGCGCGCGGATTATCTCGCAACCGCGGAAGAGCAGGGCGCCCTGCGTGTCCTCGGTCAGCTTGCAGCACAACTCGTGGACAATTCGAGCCCAGAAGGCGTGTCCCTCCGCGCGCGTACTGAGCGGCTCGAAGGGATGCTTCGCTATCGACTCGAAACCGACTATCACGTGCGCCTTACCGAAACGCACGAGCATCTGCGCGCCCTCGAACAAGATGTTGAGGCCCTCGATACCCAGTACGACGCGTTCGTTCGCACGCGTCAATCCGCCCGACATAGTTACGTCGGCTACTCCGAGCTGATCAACGAATTGCGTTCTCGCGTCCAGAGCAATCTCACGCAGATCGACGACGTGATGGCGCGCCAAGGTCGGGTGCTGGAGAGCGTCGCGATCAACGAACTCGAACTGCGGCGCACCCGCCTCACCGATTTTCAAAACCAGGCTCGTTTCGCGTATGCGGACAGCTATGACCGCGCTGCAAAAGCGCAGGCGCAGTGAGGCACGATCGATGCGTGGTCTACATACAACCTGGCTGCTCTTGCCCACGATGGCGATCGGATGTGCGGGCAACCCCGATCGTCAGACTCTGGCTGGTCTCCAACGGGTGGAGCCGGACATGAATGAAGTGCGGGTCGAGAACGGACTCCAGGAAGCCATGCAGGGTTATCGCGACTTCCTCGCAGAAGCGCCCATTTCGAGCTTGACGCCCGAGGCCATGCGCCGTCTCGCCGATCTTCAACTCGAAAAAGAGTTCGGCATTCTTGGTGCTGATTCGCCGCCGCGGCCCGCATTAGCGACGGTGGAGGTTGCGCGCGTTGAATCGGAGTCAGTGCCGGCGCGAATGGATTCCGGAGCGGAATCGGACGGATCGTTCGAACAGCACGCAACAGCCTCGCCGGCCCAAACGATCGCACCGGCCGCTTCCGGTCTTGATTTTCCCGATGCTGAAGACGTCGAATGGGCGGGCCCCGAAGAAGCCATCGTTCTCTACGACAAGATTCTTGCCGCCTATCCCGACTACGCGCAGAACGACCAAGTGCTCTATCAAAAGGCCCGAGCCTACGACGAACTAGGCCGAAGTGATGACGCGATCGCAGTGATCGAAGAGATGATCATGCGCTATCCCAATTCGGTTTATCGCGACGAAGTTCAGTTCCGTCGCGGAGAGTACTTCTTCACGCGACGCAATTACTACGAAGCCGAACTCGCTTACGCGTCCGCAGTTGAAGTCGGGGAAGACTCTGCATACTTCGAACTGGCTTTGTACAAGCTCGGGTGGTCTCTCTATAAGCAAGAAATGCACGAAGAGGCGCTTCACCGTTACATCGCGCTCCTCGACTACAAGGTCGACGCGGGATACGACTTCGACGAGGCGGGTGATCAGTCCGAAGAACAGCGCGTGTCGGACACCTATCGGGTGATCAGCCTCAGCTTTTCGAGTTTGGGCGGCGCAACCGTGGTGACCGACTACTTCGCGACGCATGGGCGACGGAAGTACGAAGACCGGGTCTACCGACGGCTTGGTGACTTTTACTTTGAAAAGCGCCGATACCAAGACGCCGCCGAATCCTATTCCGCCTTCATTACGCTGAACCCGCATCACCGCAGCTCCCCGCAGTACGGCATGCGAATTGTTGAGATCTATGAAGCGGGTGGCTTTCCGAAACTCGTGCTTGCGTCGAAGAAAGAGTTCGCCGAGCGCTACGCCCTCGACGCAGAATACTGGCAGCACGTTCTGGTGGCAGATGCGCCAGAAGTTGTCGGATATTTGCGTGACAACTTGGAAGATCTCGCGACCCATTACCACGCCGTCTTCCAGGACAAGAAGTATCGCGCCGCACGCCCTCTCAACTTCGCCGAGGCTTCACGTTGGTATCGCGGGTATCTGAATTCATTTGCGAATGAGCCGGAAGCGCCAGGTATTCACC
>JASDVE010000348.1:5446-10911 GCA_041891195.1 Myxococcota bacterium
CTCTCGGACCTTCTCCTCGAAAACGAAGACTTTGGAGATGCGGCTCTCGAGTACGAGCGCACGGCCTACGGATATGACGAGCACGAGAAGGCGTCGGCCGCAGGTTATGCAGCGATCTTTGCACACCGCGAACACGAGAAGCAGGCGGAAGAGGGCGAGGCTCGCGAGACCGTGCGTCGGGCGGCCGTCACCAGCACATTGCGCTTCGTCGAGTCCTTCCCGCAGCACGAACACGCAGCGGTGGTACTCGGCGCAGCGGTGGACAACTTGTACGCCATGAAAGATTATGCGCGCGCCATCACCCACGGTGAGCAACTGATCGCGACCTATCAAGACGCGCAACCCGGAATCATTCGAGCTGCCTCGGCCGCGGTGGCACACAGCCACTTCGATACCCAGGACTACGTGGCGGCAGAAACCGCATACGCCCAGGTTCTCGAATGGACGGATGCTGAAGATCCCGCGCGGGCCGACGTGATCGAGAACCTGGCCGCTTCGATCTACAAGCAGGCCGAGGCCGCACGCACGGCTGGAGATCATCGCGTGGCCGCTGAACATTTCTTGCGTGTACGCGACGCTGCACCCAAGAGCCCGATTCGGGCTGCAGCCGAATACGACGCCGGTGCCTCGCTCATTGTGTTGGAAGACTGGGCAATGGCCGCGGAGGTGTTGGAAGCGTTCCGGGAAGCACACCCGGAACACACGCTGCGTCGAGAAGCAACCAAGCAGATCGCGTCGGTGTATCGCTCCGCTGGAAATCTGGAACGCGCTGCTGAGGAATACGAGCGCGTCGCCGACGAGGCAGAGGTCGCAGCTGCTCGTCGCGAAGCGTTGTTGATCGCGGGTGAACTCTACGAAGACGCCGATCAAACTATGCGCGCTGTCAAAGTCTATGAGCGGTACGTTGAGGCTTTCCCTGAGCCCCTCGAAACATCAGTCGAGATCAGGTTCAAGGTCGCTTCTCTCTATGGCGCGGACGGACAACCCTCAAACCAAAAGCGCGAGTTGCGCGCCATCGTCGCGATCGAAAAAGAATCGGGCGCAGAAGCCTCGGACTCGGTGCGTTACTACGCAGCGAAGTCCGCGCTCTTTCTCGCCGAACAAGACTATGACGACTTTGCGTCGGTCGAACTCGTCCAGCCCTTTGAAAAGAACCTCGCCAAGAAAAAGAAGCGCATGGACGAAGCGCTCAAAGTGTTTGAGGGCCTCATCGAATACGAGGTGGGTGAGGCCACGGCAGGAGCGACCTTCTACATTGCGCAGGTCTACCTCGAATTCAGTCGCGCGTTGCTCGCATCTGAGCGACCCCAGTCTCTTTCCGACAGCGAACTTGCTGACTATGAACTCGTGCTCGAAGAAGAGGCCTACCCCTTCGAGGAACAGGCGATCGAAGTCCACGAGAAAAATCTTGAGCTGATGTCGGTCGGGGTCTACAACGACTGGATCGAGAAGAGCTTGCGCGAACTCGCGCAAATGATGCCAGGTCGCTACGCGAAGTTCGAAGAGAGCACAGGACCGATCGCGTCGATCGACGAATATGCCTATCGCACACCGGATGCCTTAGTTCCCGTTTCGCCGGAGTCGCTCCCCGAAGTTTTGCCGGAGCCGTCGCAGGCCCCCGTTGAGCCGGTGCAGACCACGTCGGTGGAACTTCTCGTGGAGGCCGGATAGATGACGCGTAGCATCACGAAAAATAAGTTTCGAGCGTCGACCCTGCACGTTGTTTGTGTGGTGTGCGCGATGTGGTTCGCTTCGGGTTGCTCGACCAACGGAACGACGAACTCGGGTCGGTTCGAGAGCAAGGACGATCGCGGGTTCGTGATCGTTCAAGAGGTCGGCGTCAGTGGCACGTTGCGCTCCGATTTCCGGCGTGCGGTTGACTTGATGAATGACGGCAACTACGCCGAGGCCGTAATTCTTCTCGAGGCTTTGACGAAGAGCGCGCCCCATGTCACCACGGCCCATATCAATCTCGGCATTGCGCACAGCGAGCTTCGCGAGTTGGAAGCCGCCGAGGCCAGCATGGCGCGGGCGGTTGAATTGAATCCGAATCATCCGGTTGCCCACAACGAACTCGGCATCATCTATCGCAAGCGCGGTCGCTTCGAGGAGGCGCGTCTCAGTTACGAACGCGCCCTCGAGATTTACCCCAAATTTCATTTCGCGCGCCGCAACCTAGCCATCCTCTGTGATCTCTACGTGTCAGACGTCGACTGCGCGATCGATAACTACGAGCGATACCACCTCGCGATGCCCGAAGACACCGAAGCCGCCATGTGGATCGCCGACCTTCGTAATCGTACTGGGAGGTCTATTCGATGATTCGACACTTGTTCATTGCATTCATGTTGGGCTCGCTCGTCGTGAATGTGGCCGCCGCCGAAGACAAGAAAAAGGCGAAAGCCGCTGGTGCGAAGGCACAGCACCTCAGCGGGATGTCGATCGTTGGCAATGACGAGGCTCCGAAATCTTTGGCCATTGTGCCGTGGAAGGGCTCTCAGCTTGGCGAAACGCTGAACGCGCTCAAGGCGCTCGACGGGGGTCGTCAGCCTGTCGACAAGGATGTCTTCCGTCGCGCTCTTGCGTACTACGAACTTCGCGTTGATGCCGTTCCTTCCGGCGGCGCGACGCGTAACAAACCTCAACCCTGAACCACTGGCCCGCTGGGCTTATAGGAGTACATCAATATGGATCTCATTTATGGCATTGTCGGATTCTTCACAACGGGTGGTCCGTTCATGTATCCGATCTTGATTGTCTTCGCCGTCGGCGCTGCAATCGCGGTCGAACGTTACGTGACACTCACGATGATTCGGACCAAGAACCAGACGGCTTGGACTCGAGTGCAACCGGTACTCGAAAGTGGCGACTTCGCTGAAGCGCGCGCCATGACGTCTGACGACGACTCGACCATCGCGAGTCTCCTCGGTATGGGTTTGGCACTTCAGGGTGCAGTCCGCCGACGCGAGGACATCGAAATCGCGATGGAAGAGGGCATGATGGAAATCATCCCAAAGCTCGAAAAGCGCACGCCCTATGTGGCGCTCGCTTCGAGCATTGCCACCCTGCTCGGGTTGCTCGGGACCATCATGGGTCTTATCGAAGCCTTTACTGCGGTGGCAAACGCGAACCCGGCTGAGAAGGCGGACCTGCTTTCGGCCAGTATCTCGGTCGCGATGAATACGACGGCCTTTGGGCTAATGGTCGCGATTCCGCTTCTGGTCACGAGCTCTGTGCTCTCGGCGAAGACGGGTGAAATTATCGACAGCCTCGAAATGGCATCGGTGAAGGCACTCAACGTGATCTCTTCGAAAGCCGCACGTCAACAGGCCGAGGCATAACCCGTCATGCGAAGGCGACATCACTCGAGACGACACAAGGCTGAAATAGCAGAGCTGGACATGACCACCTTTCTTAATTTGATGGTGGTGTTGGTCCCGTTCCTGTTGATTACGGCCGTGTTTTCGAGGATCACGATCATCGAACTCAGCTTGCCCACGACCGAGGGTGGTGCTGCATCGGTGGAGCCGCATTATCGCGTCGAAGTCGTCGTACGTGAAGACGGGCTCGAGGTCCTCGACACCGGCGGGAAGATCGCGATCTTGCCAAAGGTTAACGGAGAATATGACTTTGCCGCCCTGCAGCAACACGTGATTGCCCTCAAGCAAGATCATCCCGACAGTGAAGACGCTTCGGTGCTTCTTGAACCCGAGATCGAGTACGACCATTTGATCCAGGTCATGGACATGCTTCGGAGTGCGGACATTCCGTCCGAGTCGACCGACGAGCCGCCGATTCGCCTGGCGCTGTTCAGCGATGTCGCGATAGGAGACGCCCCGTGAAAAGCTCACGTCGTATGAAACGGATGTCTCGCAACCGCCAGGTCGCTCCAAAGCTGAACCTCACTTCGCTGATGGACGTGTTTACGATTCTGGTGTTCTTCTTGCTTGTAAACTCGGCAACCACCGAAGTGCTCGAAACGCCGAAGCAGATCACGTTGCCAGCGTCGGTGGTGGAGGACAAGCCGCGCGAGACGGTCGTCATTTTCATAAGCCCAGAAGAGGTGACGGTCCAAGGTGAGCACGTCGTGCGTACTGAAGACATCCGAACCTTTGATGGTCAGAACATTGCGCCAATCGCCAAGCGCCTCGAAGAGATTGGCAACCGAATCATTGGCCTCAAAACAGAGGCGGTTGCAGAGAGCCGTGAAGTGACGGTGCTGGCCGACAAGAGTGTTCCTTTCGACGTCATCAAAAAGGTGATGTCAACGGCAACGGGGCAGGGCTATGGGCGTATCTCGCTTGCAGTCCTTCAGAAAGCTCCGGCAAAGCCTCAGACTTAGTTGGAATCCGTGGAAGAATCCAAAACAACCGATACGAGCGTTTTAAATTCGCAACTCGATCAGTCGCAGGCGAATCTCGATAGCCTTGAGCTACAGCTGCGTGCAATCGATGCCGAGTTCGAGCAGCACGAGATAGAGCGACGGCAGATCGCGGTACTCAGCGAAGTGTGCCGTGGGCTCGATGAGTTGCGCGAGCTAGGTGCCGACGGGAGCTTCTGGTCGGCTGCAAATATTGAAATCAGCGGCGAGGAGCATCTTCTTGTCGTTCGCCGCAACATCCTCGCATTCGGCGAGCGCTTTGCCGAAATCGAAAGCCGTCGCAGCGCTGTGCTCAGCAAAATTGCCGACGAACAAAATAACAGCGATGAGATCGTTGACGATCTTTACGAAGTCAAACTTGAAGAAGAAGAGTACAAGCGCGAATGGCTGATCGAACGCGAACTCGACCCCGGGTTTGCACACGAAACCAGCATGCCCTGGGCGCGAGGCGGCGAAGAAGACCAACGATTCAGAAAAGCGATGATGGTTTCGTTGTTACTCAGCCTGTTTCTGGGGGTGGTGCTTCCATTGATTAATATTCCGCTTCCCGATCCTTGGACACAGGATGAAATTCCAGAGCGCCTTACGCGACTTGTACGCGAAGCGACTCCTCCTCCTCCTCCGCCGCCCAAAGAGGTGGAGCTGAAGCCGACCGAAACGAAATCGACTACTTCGGATGAAACTCAGGTTGCGGATATCAAGACACCTGAACCTGCGGCCCGCCCTGAGCCGAAAGTCGCGAAAATAAAGAAGCCCGAGTCCACCGGAATTCTAGCTTTCCGCGAGAAGTTCTCTGGCCTTGCCGCCAATAAGGCGACTGCCAAGCTGGGCGCGCAGGCGAAGATTCAAAACGCAGAGCCGAAGCCTGGCCATGGTGCCGTTCGGTCGATGGTGGCGACTCGCGCAGCAGGCACCAGTGGTGGAATCAATCTTGCTGCCGTGAGCCGCGATATCGGCGGCGCCGGGGGCTCGCTCTGGGGGGTCCCTGGGGGTCCCTGGTGGTCGCTCGGGGGGCCCTGGGGGGCCCCCAGGGGTCCCTGGGGGTCGCTTGGGGGTCCCTGGGGGGTCCCCGAGGGGTCCCTGG
>JASDVE010000349.1:0-10894 GCA_041891195.1 Myxococcota bacterium
GGCCAGGAGTCTCCGAGGCATCATCCGACGCCACGTAAGCCGCGGCGATCTATCAGCTGCTTTCCGGCGTGTACCAGATGGGCGAAGACCAAGCGCGTTCTTGAATGACGCGTTTGCGACCGGGGTCGTCGCAGTCGGCGGGGCGAGCCGTTCCTTTCAGGCCAATGCACTGCCAAGCGTTGTAGCGACAACTTGGATTCTCAACCGCGCGCATGTAGTAAACGGCGCGGCGGCTCGGGTCAAAGTCCGGGTCCGTCCAGACCGAGCACAATTGTTGAAAGCCGCTGCCCTGAGTTTCACAAGTATTCAAGTCAACCGACGCCCCATTGTTCGCGTCACCACTGACGTCGTAGATGGCCTGTTGAGTGGCTCCCTCGTCGTCCGCCCAACCCTTAATAATTTGAACGCGTTGGAGCGGATTGCCCGGCGCAGCCGCCGTACCTGGGTCCGCGAGGGCAAAGGTCAAGAACGCCGGCGCCGCACCGGCCCCCGGGATCGGGGCGAGATCACTCCCCATCGCGACGGCGAGCGTGTCCGCACTTGCGGCAGGGTTCGCGTCATCGCACAGCCCGGCGGGCAAGTCCCACGCGCCAAAGAAGCGCGGGACAATCCGGGGACCACTGGTTCCGAACACTTCCTTGCGTTGCATCGCTTCGAACAGCGATGCGCGGTCGTTCTCTTCAGCCCAAACTCCGATCAAGCCACCCGGGTTGTTGCTGGCGTTGCCCGCATTCTCGTCGCTGTAGTTCGTACGCATCGAGGCATTTTCGTCGCCGCTTCCGAGGTGACCGGGATAGCTGCGTTCTTCAACGCCTCCGCCCAGCGCGTTGTGGGTGTCGGTGCTCGCGGTGATTCCAAACTTGAACGGGTTTACGCCCATTCGTGCTTCTTCTTTGAGACCTTCGGTCAAAGCCCAGCGCACATAGCTGAGTTTCGAAACACAGTTGGGGCCGAGGTGCAGAAGTTTGTCGGCCCACGGGCCGTCGTAACACGACCCCGGATCGTCGGTGCCTGCGATGGCTTCGAACGCTTTGTTTTCGAATCGTTCGAAGTCACACAACTCATCTTCGCTGTTCAGCACGCCTTCAATGCCGTTGCGGCATTCGGAGTCGCCCTTATGCTGCATGATCTCGATGATGGGTTCGATTTCCATCCGGAGCTTTGCCCGCGCGGCTTGGTCTTCTGCTGAACTGGCGCCCGGGTAGTCGACAGCGAACATGCGGCCGTTACTGATGTTCGAATTGTGCGGGATCGCGAGGACATCGCAGCCCGTGCCGCTATCCTTGCAACCCTTCTTCAACAAATCCCACAGTTCCCATTCCCGCTGAACGTCCAGGTAGCTTGCGGGTTGAATCGGAACAACTTCATTCTTGAAGATCACGTTACGGTGCAGGTTCGAGCCCAAGCGAAACGAACTGTATTCGTACGCCACGAACGCTGTCCGTTCGCAACGGTCACTCGTATCGTTCCAATTCTGCGCAGCATCGATCGTGCGTTGCCAACTCGATCGGAGTTTTGCACGACAGCGCACTCCATCGGCGCCGCATACTTCGTCGTCTCGCCAGTTGATTGGGCTAATGATCTGAAAGGCAAGTTGCGGCAGGCGACCGTCTCCCTTTCGGAACATGTCGCAAAAGTCGGTACCGTAGACGCTAGACGTCTCATCGGTGCACAGATCAATCTCACCCAAAAACTCTGCGTGATCGGTGACCGCCATAAAGTCCAGCGGCCGATCGATGCTCACTTCGCGGGTCGGCTTTCCCTGAGAGTCGTTGGGCGGGAGCATCAGCGACCCTCCGAACGCATAGCGATAGGCGTCGTCGGGGAGCATCCGCACCTTGAACATCCAAGCGTCACTCGAGACCGATGTATGAACGTGCAGGTCACCAAAGTATGCGTTGCGAAGGGGGTTTCGGTCCGCGCACGGAGTTTCGGGAACCGGCGCGGGTGCCCCCGGTGCAACGGCGAACGAACCCTCGGGCGCAGGGGGTTCACCGCATCCCAAGGTAAGCATCAGCAAGATCATTGCGAAGGTGCAACCGAACCATTTCTGATTTGCAGGACCGGGTTGGCGCAAGTTCGACATCCGAGTCTCCCATATTTTTGTATAACCACCGCACACCGGTTGTTGCTCAAGCGGAGCGCGATTATACGAGAGAAAGGGGACCGAACCACCGCATCAAAAATCGCATTCTCAGTGCAACGGTGAACTCGGGCAGTACCATCATTTTGCGCTGACGTTTTTCAGCCATGCCCTGCACGCGAGACATCCCATAAGCCCAGGAGATTGGAATGAATCGTACCGCGCTCGAATGCCGCTTCATTCTATTCGCAGCGCTTGGCGTATTTGCTCTGCTCAAAACCCAGAGCATCCACTTCAGTGCGGGCGACGAGAACATCTACTTCTATCTGGCCGACCAAGTCGCCGCAGGAGCAGTTCCCTACCGCGACTTCTTTCACGCCCACCCCCCGCTTCATCTCATGTCACTTGCGATAGCCAATTTGGCGAGTGGAGGTTTTTTACTTCTCTCGATGCGTCTCGTCGCAATTGCTTCGACCGTGGGCGCGGCCCTGCTTCTCACTCGGACCGCGCCTTCGGTGGGACTCCGGGTCGCCACTTATGGCGCCGCGGTGTTTCTGCTTTCGTTCGACGTACTGCGCCTCTCGACGCATCCAGTGGGTGTCAACCTAGCCGGACTCTTTGTGGCTCTCGCCTTTGAACGACTCGCTAGAAACAAAGACCTTCAAGCTGCGATTGCCTTTTGTTGCGGCGGCTTTACGATGCTCGTCGCTGCACCCGCGGCGGTGGGTGCAGCGCTGGTGCTGCTGTTCGCCGAGCCAAAGCGTGGGGTGCGGTTCATCGCTTATGGCGGCACGCTGATCGTGGCCCTCAATGTCGCGGCCACGGCATTGTTTGGCACTCCGTATCTCGACCAAGTCTATCTCTTTCATTTTGGCAAGACGGCTGTCGGCTCCACCACCTTCAACACCTTCGCAACCGTCGCCCAGGGCGGCGGGCTATTGCTCGCGACCGCTTCCATGGGCGTGGTGGCCCTCATCCTGGGAGTTCGTGTAGCCAAACAGGTTCCGAACGAACCCCACGCCACGGACGAGCCGACACCCCAAAGTTTGAGACAGGTGGTCAACCAGGATCTCGTCCTCTTCGCATCGATCGGTGGCGCGGTTGCCTCCATTCTCTTCCTCCTGTTCGCGAATCGGATCTTCATCTACTACTTCCAAGTCCTCTTCGTTTGTCTCGTGCCACTCGCGGGCTATGGCGTCGCGGCACTCTGTAAGGCTGTGCGCGATTCTTTCGATCGCTCGTTAGACGATGTCCAATTGAACGAAGCCCGGCTCGCGGCGGGGGTGCTGCTCTTCCTGCTCCTCGCTGGACAGTTCCCAAACTACGCCACTCGTGGTGAGCACGGCGTGACAAACATCAGCCAGTACCTCGCACACGAAGCCGACGTGTTCGAAAGTGCTGAACCGATCGCGAAGCAAGTCTCCGAGCATTGCGAGGCAGACGCGACGGTCTTCGGAGACTCAACCGCGGCGCCGCTTGTCGCCTTGTTGGCAGATCGTACGTTGAGCCTCGGCGAAGCCGATACCAATCAGATGCGATTCAGGTCCGACGCTGACGCGAGCCATCGCTTCATTGAACGACTCGAAGCTGAGCCTCCCTGTGCCGTGGTGTTTCGAGAGAAACATGGCGTCTTTGTCGTGCCAGCCTTCGCGCACTGGCTCGACGCGCATTACACGCCGGCATTCGAAACCCAGAACCAACTCGGAACGCGCCGTTTTACGCTGTTCGTGCGAAAATCCGCGCGAGCGAACGATTAGGTCTCGCCCCCTGGAAGGCGTCGCATCAAGCACCCCATAAGCCAAGCCATCGTTCAACACACAAGATCCAGCACTGCGAGGTTCCGTCTTTCACACGCGGGTCCATACAATCGGGCTACCCGCCACCCATGGCAACGATCTAGCCGAACACCACGGTCTTGTTGTTGTGCACGATCACTCGGTCTTCGAGGTGACACCGCACGCCACGGGTCAGGACGTTGCGCTCGACGTCTCGGCCACGGGTCACCATGTCGGTTGCTGAGGCGGCATGGTCCACACGAATAACATCCTGCTCGATGATGGGGCCCGCGTCTAGTTCTTGGGTCACGTAGTGACAGGTCGCACCAATGAGCTTCACCCCGTGATCGTAAGCCGCATGGTACGGCTTGGCGCCACTAAACGAGGGCAAGAACCCATGATGGATATTGATGATCTGCTCGGCGTACTTCGCACACAAATGTGGGGGCATGATCTGCATAAAGCGCGCGAGCACGATCAATTCCGGTTGTTGTTCTTCTAGACACTTCTCGACCTCTTTAAAGGCCGCGACCTTGGTGTCCTTCGTCATCGGAATGTGGAGATAGTCGATGCCGTGCATCGCAGTGAGCTCGGCGCAATCTTCGTGGTTCGAGATCACCGAAGTAATTTCGATGTTGTATTCCCCGATTCGCCAGCGATGAAAAATGTCTGACAGACAATGGTCGTGCTTACTCACCAACAACGCGACCTTCTTGGGTTGCCTGCGGTCGGTAATCTTCCATTCCATATCGAAGCGTTCTGCGATCGGAGCAAAGCGCTCTCGGAACTCCGCGATGCTGCTCGGGATCGAGTCCGCGCGCATTTCTTGACGCATGAAGAAAATGCCGTCGCGATCATCCGAATGATGGTGAGCTTCGGTGATCCATCCGCCCTGTTCGGCGAGGAAGGTGCTCACCGCCGCCACGATGCCGATGCGGTCGGGGCATTTCAGGGTCAGTACGAATGTGTCGGGCACGGGCCTTCTCCGATCTCAAGCCATTTCGATTTCTGAGCGCGAAAGTTACATCAAGGGCCCGGGCACGGGCCACAGATCCAACCCGCCTCTCACACACCGCAGGCTGCTTCGCTGCTACGGTTTGGCCGCAGGGCGAGATCCATCAGCCATACCCGCCGGAGGAAGAGCGATGTTTGCCGAGATATTCACAACTGCTGCGACCGCGGTTGCCGTTTACATGCTGGTGTTCTGGCTCGTCAGCATCGCGCGAAGCAACGTAAGTATTGTGGACATCGCCTGGGGCGTTGGCTTCGTCATCGTGGCGTGGGTTGTTCACTTGAACGCCGAGCACAGCAACACGCGGAGCACCATCCAGCTTGCGTTCGCGACGATCTGGGGACTTCGCCTTGGCGCGTACCTGCTCAACCGCAACTGGGGTGAACCCGAAGACTACCGCTACGCCGCGATGCGCAGACGGGTTGGACCTTCCTATACTTACAAGAGCATCTACATGGTATTCGGATTGCAGGGCACCTTGATGCTCGTGGTTTCGCTTCCTCTGATGGCGGTACAGGGACTGCCAAGTACAACGCCCTTCGGACTGATCGACTTGCTCGCAACCACGATGGTCGTCGTCGGCTTTTACTTCGAAGCGATGGGCGACCATCAGCTGACGCGCTTCAAAGCCGACCCGAACAACGAGGGGCGCGTGATGGACCAAGGTGTTTGGGCGTGGACCCGCCACCCGAACTACTTTGGCGACGCACTCCAGTGGTGGGGCTTCTGGGTCTTTGCAATTTCGGTCCCGGGCGCCGCATGGACCGTCATCGGACCCATCGTCATGACGGTATTTCTCATTCGAATTTCAGGCGTACACCTGCTCGAACGCGGGTTGCGCAAACGCAAGCCCGACTACGAAGCCTACATCGCCCGCACGCCGGCCTTCATCCCCCGGCCCCCGAGTCCTGCGAACTAAGCGCGGTTCTTTAGAGCCCGAGACAATCCGCCAGTGCTTCGCGGTGATGTGCCGCATCGCCGAACAAAAGGTCGCTCGCCTTCGCGCGCTTGAAGTAAAGGTGCGCGGGGTGCTCCCAAGTGAACCCCATACCGCCGTGAATCTGAATATTTTCTGCGGCCGTATGGTAAAACGCCTCGCTGCAAAATGACTTCGCAAGATGGGCATACTCGACAGCTTCGTCCCAGCCTTCGCCGGTTTCAAGACAGTCCGCCACGAGAAAGCAAGCGTTGTACGCGGCCGCCTTTGCGAATTCCACGTCGAGCAAGAGATCGGCACACTTGTGCTTGATCGACTGATACGAACCGATCGGGCGGCCAAACTGGAGCCGCGACTTCGCGTAGTCGACCGCCGTGTCGAGACACCACTGCGCGCCGCCGACCTGCTCGGCGGCGAGTGCAGAATGGGTCAGGGCCAATACGCGTTCAAGCCCCTCGGTCTGGTCTCCGTCACTTAGCTTCACGGCCTTGGTTCCGGTGAACTCCAAGCGAGACAGCGAGCGCGTGAGGTCCAAGGCAGGAATCGCTTCACGCTTAAGCCCTGCCGCCCCAGACTCGACGCCAAAGAGTTCGAGCCCTTCACGGGTCCGCGCCACGACAAGAATCAAGTCAGCAGTGTGCCCGTCGAGCACCCAACCCTTCGCACCTTCGAGCAACCATGCACCGTCTTTTTCCTGCGCGGTCATTTCGATGCCCGCGAGATCCCAGCGCCCGTTCGTGTCCGCGTAGGCAAGGGTTGCTGTCTTCTCGCCCGCGGCGATCGAAGAAAGATGCGCCGCCTTCGCGTCGTCGTTTGCGCAAAGCAGCAGCGCGCCCGCAGACATCACCGCCGTTGAAAGAAAGGGAGCGCAGAGCAGGGCTCGCCCCATCTCTTCCGCCACGACACAAAGCTCGGCAAAGCCGAAGCCGGCGCCGCCGTCGGCCTCGGGGATGATCAAACCTGCGAGCCCCATTTGATCCGCGAGTTGGGCCCATACGTCGGCGTCGTAACCGCGATCGCTTGCCATGTGGGCGCGAACCGCCTGTTCGTCACTGTGGTCGGCCAAGAGTTGGCGCACCGTGGCGCGGAGTTCTTCATGTTCGTCGGTGAAGCTTTGCATTTCCAATTTCCTCTAGTCGCGATCGCACTCGCTGGAGTCACGCTCGCCGTGTTCTTTGCAGGGTCTCTCCGAAAGGAACTCGAAGCGTTCTAACTGCGGGGGACATCCTTCCAAGCGATTTTCTTGTCTACGCGAGGCTCGCCGGGTAGACCCAGCACGCGCTCCCCCAAGATGTTGCGCATGATCTCCGACGTACCGCCTTCGATCGAGTTTGCACGCGACCTTAAGAACTGATATTTCGACCGACCTTCCGGGTCGTATGCGCTGCCAACTTCCTGGCGCAGCTCGTAGCCGGCTTCGAATGACAAGCCGTCGGCGCCGAGCACATCGATTGCAGTTTCCCACAGGCGCTTGGCGCTTTCCGCCTGGAACAACTTGTTCACCGAACCTTCCGGCCCAGGGTTCCCCGACTTTGCTGTGGCCGACGCGCGAAGCGAGTTGAGGCGCAGCAGCTCGGCTTCAATGTACGACTTCGTCACCCGATCCCGAAGCACTGCAGTTTGCGCGGCCGACGTCGAGTTGTGGTCTCGTTCTTTCCAAAGCTTCAAAAGTTGCGAGATTGCCCCGGAGCCCTTCTTCTTGGGTCCGCCGCTGCCGATCGCAACGCGTTCGTTCATGAGCGTCGTAATCGCAACGCGCCAGCCCTGGCCTTCCTTGCCGAGCATGCGCGAATGCGGGACGCGGGCATCGGTAAAGAAGACTTCGTTGAACTCGGCTTCGCCGGTGATCTGGTACAGCGGTCGAACTTCAACGCCGGGCGCTTCCATGTCGACCAAAAAGTAAGACAGGCCGTCGTGCTTCGGCACGTCGGGGTTGGTGCGCGCCACCAGCATCCCCCACTTGGACAAGTGGGCGACCGTGGTCCAAACCTTCTGTCCGTTCACTACCCATTCGTCGCCGTCGCGAACCGCACGGGTCGCGAGCCCCGCAACATCGGATCCGGCACTGGGTTCACTGAACATCTGGCACCAAATGTCTTCGCCCGTAAAGAGCCGGGGAAGAAGTTCTTTCTTCAGATCTTCGGGACCGTAGGTGAGCAGCGTGGGTGCCCCCATCCCAATGCCGATCAAACCGGCCGGCGGGTCATCATAGTAGACGGTCGAGTTCTTCTGAATTTCGTCACGCACGACCTGATTCATCTTGGGGCTCAAGCCGAAGCCACCGTGGCCTTCCGGGAAGTGCACCCAAGCAAGACCGTGGTCAAACTGCGCGCGTCGAAACGTCACGTAGTCGGAGCGTTCAGGATGAACCACTTCGAGCAGAGCGCGTACACGGCTGCGTAGTTCTTCTTCGTCGATCACGGGGGCATCACTCATGGCTCGTCTCCTGATTTGAATCGAATGGGTCGTAGAATCTAGCTGGCAGGCTTCGCGCGGAAATTGTGCTGCGCGGGATCGGAAGTCTAGCAGCAGGATTCGCGGCAGGAGGGCATGCGACGCGCAATGCGAGTCCGACCGTTACGCGAGCTTATGGACGGAAAGCAGGCGTGGGCTGATCGACACCAAGCCCGCTCTGCATGTCCTGCTCCAGCAGCTCGAGCATCTTCTTCTTGTGGGGTGTCATGAATTCGTCGTCGGAAAACGCAGACACTTCGTAGCCATGGGTCCAGTAGCTACCGACGGCGTCGCGCAGGTGCAGGCGGTCCGGGTATTCACCATCCAAGAAAAGATAGCCGCGCATATTTCGAACCTCGTACGGACCCGGCACACCGATGTCGAGCATCAACAAGCCGAAGAACTCGAAGGGAACCTGATGCGGGCCCGCACCCAAGTTCCCCTTGAAGTTCGCGAAGGCAAGCGGCCTACCGTCCGAACCAAAGAGGTTCACATCCAAGCGGTAGAAGCCGGGTTCGAAGACTTCAACCACCGCGTAGACCACGAGATTCCCGTTTTCAGCACCGTCGCTATAGCCACCGGTAAAGCGCGCAGGGATCGCGCTTGTCGGCGTCGTAAAGATGCGCAGCGCTGCTTCCTGGGACTTTCCGGGCTCGTATTCAAATGTGGTCGCCAAGCGAATGGGACCGTGATGATCGGCAAACGTTTCGTTCAGTTCTAGCTTGCTTGTATGCGTACCCTTGTCGAAGGCGAAGGTCAGCGCTTCCAACTCACCGGCGGCACCACTTGCAATTTCAGCGGTTGCGTCCGCGTGCGAGATCTTCACCTTCACTGGGAGTTCACCACTTCGAACCTCGAGGGTTGCAACGACGGCTTCGTCGCCCTCATAGAAGTACTTGTCCGTGGTAAAAAGAAAAGTCACTTCGCCGCCGCGGGCTCGATTCGATCGATGGGTCACCGGGCCGAATGTGTCATAGCGCCGGTTGGGTTCGAGGAGATCCACGGCGTTGTCGGACAGCAGCCCAGACGTTGGCGCGTAGCGCGTTCGCGCGCGGTAGTCGCCGACGGGATCATCCGATGGCGGAAGCGTAGGTGGCGCGCCTGCACCGGAAGAAGCGGCGGCAGGCGGGGCGAGAGGCGTGATCGCGCTCTCCGGGGGGGGGGCCGGCGCGGTGGGAGTCGCAGCGTACTGCTGCGACCCCATCGGCGAAGCAAACTTAAACAAGAACCAGCCTAGAGCCAGAACCAAAAAGCTAACTACAACCCACCAGCTGCGTCGACGATCGGTTGAGCTTCTTGACGAGCTGCCGGGGCCTTGCCCTGAATCTTCACTCACGTGCGTTCTTGTACTACCAGCCCATGTTGGAGATAAACTTGGTTTTCATCCCATAATGGTCGTTGTTGTAACCCGTGCAAGTCCAGGCCGCGACGTGGTTCGTAAACTTGGGCGACTTGCACATGCTGCTCGTTCTCACGACCCTCGCGACGGCACCTGCCGAGTGATAGGCCACGGCACCGTCGTCTTCGCCGGGCAGCAACCAAGACGTGTACCACCACCCGTCATAGCCACCAATGCGGTATGTCGTGTTGCCGTTCGTGTCGTTGTGGTTATAGGCGTTGCGCACTTCACTGCGACCGAGGTGGCCTGAGTAATCGCACGGGCCAAAGATGTCCGCCAGGAAGTTGCCCGACAGTGCGCTGCCGCCCCCTGCCCCGGCTGACGTTCCAACCCAGACCAAGTTCCAGTCGGTGCTTTCATTGGCCAGGCGATGTCCGACAACCGCGTCACCGCCGCTGTAGTTGAGGACATAACAAAGGTTCGAACCCGTACAGCATTCATCGAGATAGATGCCCGTGGTATGACTCGCATCGGAGAGGCCACTGTGGTTGGTCTGTACGGCCTTGACGTCGATGCTGGTGTAACCGGACTTGTTCGCGAGTTGATCGTTCCAACCTTGTGAACACATGCCGCCTACGTGGAGAATGTAACGACCGCCACTATTGGGCGTACAGCCCGTGACGTTCTCACACACCGGCGCGTAGTCCGCACAGCAGTCGCCCATGCTTGCGCACGAAGAATCGCAGTAGCAACTGTTCGCATTGTTGCCGCCGCCATAGCCACCGCAAAAATTGACGCAGGTCCCTGCGTCGTCACCCCCCACGCCAGCTTCCGCCGACCCCGCAACCAACACCATGCATAAAACGACGAGCAGACGACCGGTCCAAATTCGCATTGCTTTCCCCTTGTTCCGGTGGCGGGTCCCAACGAATCAACTTGGGCTTGCGGCACCGAGGTGTTGCCGAATCTTCCGACTGAGAGGGCCAAGCTACGCGCTCAGCGACGTATGCGTCAAGAATTTTATGCAAGAAAAACAGGAAGTTGAACGGCTAGTTGCGACTAGGAGTCAGTAAGGGTCAGGTTTCATAACCAGACTTGGAGGTCGCCGGGCCGCGCACTAGCGCGAGCGATGTTTGCAGTGGATGCGCGCAGCGCCCGCGAGCACTTCATCCGCCGGCCGAGAGCCGCATAGGTTGAGCTGCATCGCCTGTAACCCAGCAGGATCGAGTTTTCGACCGCGCAACGTGACGTCTCCCGATGCAGTCGGAACGCCGCCGCGCACTAAGCCGTAGTC
>JASDVE010000350.1:0-2496 GCA_041891195.1 Myxococcota bacterium
GGACCAGGTGCTCCAATCCCACGGGAGGTTTTGTAAAAAAGGCTCTTCGGGGATGTCTTCAAAGAACGAGAAGATTTTGACGACCTGTTCACGCACTTCTTGGTCTTTGTGGAGCGGGGCAATCGCAAACCCGCAGTTGCCCATCACAACGGTGGTCACGCCACAGCCGGGGAGCGGGTCGAGGTCGGGCTGCCACCACATCGTGCCGTCGAAGTGCGTGTGGCTTTCGATCAGACCCGGCAGGACAAAACAGCCGTCCGCATCAAAAACTTCTTCGCCGGTTTCAGGGGCGAGCTTCGGGCCCACCTCGGCGATCAGCCCGTCGCGCAAACGGACATTCGAGACTTCACCCGGAGCGCCGGTTCCGTCGATCACGGTCCCACCGACAATCAACATATCGCGTGCGTGGTTCATCGATTCACTTCCTTTGTTCAGAAGGGGTTACGGCGCCTGCCGACTGACGGGTTCTTCGAATGTTCCGAAGATGCGGTCGTAGATCATCGTGAGTGTTGCGTAGTTGCCCTGATTCATGTCGACATGATGCGCGGCGTGGATCGACGTGATGCGATCAATCTGTCTGAACGGGAAATAGGGCAAGTTCACATAGGTGTGGTTAATCGTGTTGAGTTGGGTGAAGGCCAAGGTGGCGATCGCCGCCGAAAAAGCATTGATCGGCGCTCCGTACGCAAGACAGACGATGGGAAAGGCGCCAAAAAAGAGCAGCAGTCCAATGACCGTCTCGAGCGGGTGCACGAACAAAGCGTCGACGTGCGTGGTTTCCCGCGCTTGATGATGCAGCGCATGAACCTTACGCAGGATCTTGCCGTGAAATAGAAAACGATGCGTCAGGTAGTACATGAAATCGAACACCAGCAGCACCACGAGGATGTCGACAACGTGACGCCAGAGCGGCCGTGGGTCCAGGTTTACGCAGAACGGAACTAACACGATAAAGAAAAAGAGGTTCGTCAGGAGCCCGACCTTGTTGCTGCGCTTTACGGCTTCACGAAAACGCTTCTTCGCGAGCTTGGTCTTGTCGACCGCCGAATTCAATTCGCGCATCTTTACAAAGGCTGGGATCGAAAATACGATGCGGCGCCCGATCAGCGTCGTGATGATCAGGGTTGCCGCGAAAGCGAGTGTTGCGAGCCAGTCGTACGTCATGGGGTGGTCCTCCTTGCGGTGTGGTCGAGAAGTTCGGCAAGTTGCGCCGCGCTTCCGCTCCCGAGTTCTTTGCGAAGTCTCTTTGCGAGGGCTTCGATTTCGGGGGTGGCTTGTGGCGCACGTGTTGGCCCAAAGACTTCGGCTTCGAGTCCGAGCACGTGATAGATTTCTGCTGCAACCTGCTTCATGCTTTCGAAGGCCGCGGCGCCAATTTTGCGGGAAAGGTCAGCTTCGAGTTGATCGACCGCGCTGACCGAGTCGGCGATCAAGGCTTCGCCCTGGGCGGTCAACGTGAGCACAACACTGCGGCGGTCGCTTTGGTTTGGCGTTCGCTGCAAATAACCATGAGCTTCTAGGTCCTGCGAAATAGCACTGATCGCCTGACGGCTTACCCGTTGGATGCGTGCCATTTCGTGAATGTGTCCACCGTCCGGTCCAATGAGCAGTAGAACTTGGGCGTGCGACATTTTAAGACCCGCATGACCTTGAGCCGACGCAAGCTCCATCAATGTGCGTTGCATCCATTCGACGATCATGGGAAGCAGTCCAATTGACCTTCGGTAATCGGAGCCGGCCGTTGGATGAATCCGCGTCGAAGCGCGCACCTCTTGATACAGATCTAAAAGGGCGGCCGTGAACGCGTGATAGAGAGACGTACCGACGAGATCGGCGTACTGCGTGTCCGCCCCCGAGATGAGCTCCGCGCCATGAGCCACCAGCGCCTTGCCGCGTCGGGTGAGCACGACGACTTTCGAGCGCCCGTCGTCGGGGTTTTCCCTTCGTTCGAGATAGCCGGCTTGTTCGATGCGATTGGCGATTTGGCTGCACGCTTGTTTGCTGATTGCGAGTTCTTCCGCGATCGCGCTGATGGGTCGACCGGCTTCCCAGACAAGAGAGAGGAACCCCCCAAAACTCAAGCGCAGGGAGGTGTAGCCCCGCCGTTCCGTCAGGTCGTGCATGATCCGTGTCTGTAGGTGGCGCGCGATCCCAATCAGATGCCGAGGCAGATTGTCCTGATAACGCGCGCGCAGAGAGCACGTATCGTGGGCGAAGCTGGTGAGGGTCGGCGCAGGGAGCATGGGACGAGGATAATTTCAGCAGGGACATTTAGTCAACCCCCATTGACAATCTTGTCAAGAAAGATTTATCAATGGAGAGGTCGCTGGCCTGAGCGGCAGGTTTTCGCTGAGTTGTGCCAAAGTGCACAGCCTTCGGCGACGGCTGCCTCCTGTGGCCAAGGTGACAAAGGGAGTTCCACGTGAGCGAAACAAATCAACACCGCAGCCTGCGGGTCGCGATCATCGGCGCGGGCCCCGGCGGCTTGTGCATGGC
>JASDVE010000351.1:0-10751 GCA_041891195.1 Myxococcota bacterium
GGTCTACTGATCACGCATCGCAATACCGGGCTTCGTTACGCCTTGATCGAACTGAGTGACGAGGAAGTGTTGTTGTCCCCCGACCAGGACGGCCTCGAAGACCTCACCGTACCGCTGGACTTATTCCGCAGCGAATTCGTTTCGAGCGATCGCTTCCGCTCTGGTGGGCCGCGAAGAGGCGGACGAAAAAAGGGCGGGAAGCGTCCCGCGTCCGCGGCTCCCGCAGCGCCGGCAGGCCCGAAGTGCCGCGGCAAGATCAAGAAGATGGTGCGCGACCGGGGTTTCGGCTTCATTCGCGGCGACGACGGCAAAGAAGTGTTCTTCCACCGCTCCGGCTTGAACGCCGCGGAATACGACGGCCTCAACGAGGGCGACACGGTTGAGTACGTAGTGCAAGAGGGTCCGCGCGGTGCGCGCGCTGAAAACGTCAAGAACGCAGCCGGGAGTGTCTTAGCCACGGCTTGATTATCCGTTCAAGCGAGCCGAGCGCCTGAAGATCTGCGCGCCCAATGAGCGGCGCGCCTAATGAGAGATGCACCCAGAAAGAGTCGCGTCTCGCTAGTTCGTGTAGCGATGCACGATCGGCATGCGTCGTCCTGTGCCAAACGCCTTGGCGGTCGTGCGCAGCACGAGCGGTGCCTGACGCCGCTTGTATTCGTTGCGGTCTAACCGACGCATGGCCCTGTCTGCGACTTCGGGCGGGCAACCGTCGGGGATCTTCACCCGCGTCACCCCCAACTCGCCCTCGATGCACTGCTCGAGCAAGTTGTCGAGGATGTCGTAGTCGGGGAGATCGTCGCTGTCGAGTTGGTCTGCGGCGAGTTCGGCCGAAGGCGGTTTGGTGATTGTGTTTTCAGGGATGTGCATGTGCTCGCGGTTCGCGTGGCGCGCGATCGCGTAGACGTCTCGCTTGTAGACGTCCCCCAAGACACAGAGCCCGCCAACCGTGTCGCCGTATAGCGTGCAGTAGCCAACCGAAAGTTCGCTCTTATTTCCCGTCGCGAGGACGAGCCGACCTTCTTGGTTGGAAGCGGCCATCAAGATTGCGCCGCGGATACGCGATTGAATATTTTGCTGCGTCAGGCCGTAGTCGTCTTGTTCGCCGAACAGGCCTGCGAAGACTCCGCGGTAGCCCTCATAGATCTGCGTGATCGAAACTTCGCGCACTTCGATGCCAAGCATTTCACCGAGCGCGCGCGCGTCGTCGACGCTGTGGCGAGACGAATAAGGACCCGGCATTGCGATCCCCAACACTTTGTCTGCGCCGAGTGCCTTGACTGCAAGGTGAGCAGTGACCGCCGAATCGATTCCCCCAGAAAGACCGATCACCGCACCGGGCGGGAGGTCCTGCTTGAGGAAGTAGTCGCGAATCCCAAGCACCAGACCCTCTTCGAGTTGTGCTGCGATTGCGATGTCGGCGATGTCTTCGTTTGGGATGCCTTGGCTTTGGTTGGGAAATTCAACGATCGACATCCCGGCTTGGAAGCTCGGTAGCTGCCCGCTGATGCGCCCACTCGGGTCTACAGCAAATGAGCCTCCGTCGAATATCAATTCGTCGTTGCCGCCAACTTGGTTCACGAAGACCACCGGCACCTGATGATCGCGTGCAAGGTCAACCAACATCTGCCGTCGTTCCGCGTCCTTGCCGGCGTGCCACGGTGAAGCAGATGGGTTCAAAATTAGGGAAGCCCCTTCTCGCACCATTTCTTCAACAGGGTTGATGTCATATGGAACGCGGGCGAACCATGTGTCTTCACAAACTGCGAGCCCGAGCGAATGATCTCCAAGCCGGACGACTTCTCGCTTTTGTGCCGGCGCGAAGTAACGCTTTTCATCGAAGACGTCGTAACTCGGAAGCAACGTCTTGGGTTGAAGGAATACCTGCTTTCCGCCCGAAAGGAGAACGCCGGCGTTGATCCATTGTTCGCCGCGACCTTCCTGTCGATCTTGATTCTGCACGACGGCCCCGAGTGCGATCGCGATGTTCTTTGAAGCGGGGGCGAGAGCGTCAAGCTCCTTGAGTTGGTCTCGCACGAAACCGTCGCGTTCGAGCAAGTCCATGGGTGGATAACCCGTGATCGCCATTTCGGGCAAAACCACGAGGTCCGCTCCCGCACGTTCGGCTTTTGCCGCGGCTTCTTCGATGAGCTTGCGATTGCCGGTGAGGTCACCAACGGTGGGATTGATTTGTGCTAATGCGATCTTCATGGCGCTGGAGCATACCGCTTAGCGATGCGGTTCGGGATCGCGGCAAGCACGGAAGTCGCGGCAAGATTCCAAGTGGAAACGCCGCTCAGGGGAAGTAGACGTAGATCGCGTCGGCGGTACAGCACGCCCGCTTCGATCCTTCGAGGTGAAATGTCAGGCTGATCGTGACGCGAGCGCCGCCGCCGGGCACATTTCGCACGTGCTTGATGCTGGCCGAAAGCTGAACGCGTCCACCCGCGGGCACCGGCACCGGGAGTCGCATCTTGTCGATGCCGTAGTTGATGGTGCGGGAAGCATTCGAAATCCGAAGCAACTGAGGCAAGAGGGCCGGCGCGAGCGACATCGTGAGATAGCCATGAGCAATCGGACCGCCGAAGGGGGATTCCTTTTCTGCGCGTTCGATATCGGTGTGGATCCACTGGTGATCGCCCGTCGCCCGGGCGAAGTCTTGGATCTGTTCTTGAGTGATGGTGAACCAGTCGCTCGGTCCAAGAGGTCTTCCGACGTATTCCTGAAGAGACGGGATGTCGGGGATTGTGGTCGGACCAGCCATATTGAGTTTGTTCCTAACAAGCGGAGTTTGTTGTGGGTCATGGGATGTTAGCCGCGCTCGCGCGGTGCGAAACGTACGCGGTGGCAGCGCGCTGTTTTGACAAGGGACCCAAGAAGAACCCACAGCATTCGCTTTTTGGCCATTGGCATGCTCGATTTCTAGCCGGGATTGTGCAGCAAAACCCCTATTGTTTGCCCTTCGGTCGAAATCTCGTGCGCGCCTGCAGATGAGCTGCGGTTGACGTGTACTCGGCCCGGAGGCCCCATGAATTTGAAGCCTGTTCTCACAATTCTAATCTGCTTGGTGGGGGCCGCACTCGTCGGATACTTCGTCGCGGGTCACTACGCGATTATGACTTTTATCGGGCTCGCACCGAGCGCTTTTCCGGCTGGAGACGTGGCCCAGTCGATTGTCGAATCAATCCTGCCGCCCATCGACGTTACCGTCGCAGGTGTGGTGGTGATCGTTGCCGTGATTCTTTTGATCGGGATCGTGACGTTCTTTGCATTGCGCTCCAGTGTGCGAGCTCACGGCAAGGTGAGTGAAGAGTCGCGTCGATCGTTCTTGACGGAGACGGTTGTCGGCGCGGCCGGAGCCGTCGGGGCAGCCGCGGTCGGCGGGGGTGCGATGTTGGGTCGCAGCTTCTTCGGCATTGGAAACGAAGGGCGTGGTTGGGCGGGTCCTGCGACCAAAATTTTCGACCCCAACGTCGTCAAGACGCATCCCGAATGGAAACAAGAATGGCGCGGCAGCCGTGTCCAAGAATACGGCCGACTCGGGCGGACAGACTTCAAGATCTCCGACATCGTGATGGGCACCGGGCCGCTACAAGGCGAAGAGGGGGAGCGCGTCGTCAAACTCGCGATTGAACGCGGTGTGAACTATCTCGACACCGCTCCCGACTACTCCGGGGCCGGCAGCGAAAACATCATCGGCCGGTCGATAAAGGGTTTGCGCGACGAAATCTTCCTCACGACCAAGTTCTGTACGCCGAAGGGCCACCTGCCCCACGACGCATCGGTGGCGGAATACAAAGAAACCCTCGAACAGAGTCTCAAACGACTTCAGACCGACCACGTTGAAATGATCCACGTTCATTCATGCGATGAGATCGACCGCCTGATGAGCGAGAACATGCACGAGGCTTTCGATCGGCTGAAGCAAGAAGGCAAAGTGAAGTATCTGGGGTTCTCGAGTCACACGCCGAACCTGGTTGAAGTCGCCAACGAGGCGATCGACTCCGGTCGCTTCGACGTGATGATGCTCGCGTATCACCACGGCATCTGGCCCAAGATCAACGATGTCATTCATCGTGCGCGCACGGAGCAAGACATGGGCGTTGTCGCGATGAAGACCTTGAAGGGTGCGAAGCATCGGGGCCTTGAGAACTACGCCGAACACGCCGACTCCTACGCGCAAGCGGCGCTCAAATGGGTTCACGACAACAAAGACATTTCCTGCGCAATCATTTCGATGTTTAAGATGCAGCACGTCGATGAGTATCTATATGCGTCGGGGAAGCAGATGACCCCGACCGACGTTGCGGTCTTGAATGAATACGATCGCCAGATCGCAGGCAACTACTGCTCGCCCCATTGCGGAGCGTGCCTCGACTCTTGTCCCGAAGGCGTGCCGATTGCCGACGTCTTGCGTCACCGCATGTACTTTGAAAATTACGGCGCCGAAAAGATTGCGATGAACTTGTACGCAGATCTCGACGTCAACGCTTCCGCGTGCGCGGGGTGCGCTGCGCCGTGCCTAGGAAGCTGCCCGGTTGGGATTTCGATTCAGGAACGCACCACCGGAGCACACGAGCTGTTGCGTTTCGCGTAGGTCGGGTGGCGCCGTTATTTCGACCCTTGTGCGTCCTGTTCCAAGAAGTGTGTAAATTCGTCAGGCGGCACGGGCTTGCTTACGAGGTAGCCCTGGATTTCGTCGCATTCGATGCTGCGTAAGAAGTCGCGTTGCTCTTCGGTCTCGACGCCTTCGGCGATCACCGTCAGGCCCAGAACATGGGCCATCACGATGATGGCTTCGAAAATCCCCTTCGCGTCGTCATCGTCCGGCAGGTCCATTACAAAGGACCGGTCGATCTTGAGTGTGTCGAGAGAAAGCCTGCGTAAGTAACTGAGAGACGAAAACCCGGTTCCAAAATCGTCGAGGGAAACGCGGACCCCTCGCTCACGAATCAACTTGAGCGTTTGGGTTGTGGAAACTTCGTCTTCGAGCATCGCACTTTCGGTAATTTCGAGTTCGAGCCACTGCGGTTCGAGCCCCGTCTCCTCCAAGACTCCGGTCACCACTTCGAGCAAGTCGGTGTCCGAAAACTGTCTACTTGAGACGTTGACCGACACGGGGACTGAGCCGAGTCCGCGGTCCTGCCATTCTTTGTTCTGCCTACATGCGTCGAGCAACACCCAGCGGCCGATCTTCGAAATACAACCGATCTCTTCGGCGAGCGGAATGAACTCGTCGGGCGGCACGAAACCCAAGTCCGGTTCGATCCAGCGCAGCAGTGCTTCCATGCCCATGACCCGTCCCGAACGTAAATTGACTTTGGGTTGATAGACGAGGTGCAGCCGGTTCTGCTCAACCGCGTTTCGTAGCTTGGACTCAAGTACGAACCTGCGGGTCGACGTCGCGTTGAGAGATTCGGTGTAGTACTGAAAGCTGTTCCCACCCTGACTCTTCGCATGGGACATGGCGCGGTCCGCGCTTGCGATCAAGGTCTCGGCGGTTTCTCCATCGATCGGGTAGATCGAGATTCCGATGCTCGCGCTCAGGGTCAAGTTTTGTCCGTCTACGTCGATGGGCTCGCGGAGTGTTTCGAGGATGCGCTGGGCGACGGATCCCGCGTCTGTGCGGTGAACGATCCGCGGGAGCATGAGGCTGAATTCGTCGCCGCCAACGCGTGCGATTTCTACGTCAGTATCGCCCCCGTCGAGTCGTCCGACGCAGTCACTGCTCCTCACTTGCCGATTTACGCGCTCTGCGACCACCTGTAAAATCTGATCGCCAGCAGAATGGCCGAGACTGTCGTTGATGAGTTTGAACCGATCGACGTCGACGATGATGACTGCAACGAGATTCCGTCTCGACCGGGCGTGCTGCATGGTTTCCGTTAAGCGCGCGTTGAACTGTCGGCGGTTGGTAAGCCCTGTGAGTCCGTCAAAGTTCGCGAGATAGCGGATCTGATCGATCGCATGGACATGGTCCGTGGTGTCCTGGAGCACGCCCGTCACGACCCGTGTTCCCATCAGGTCTTCCGTCGCTTCGGCGTAGTGACGAACATGACGGATGCTGCCGTCCTGGAGCACCAGCCGATGTTCGATCGAAAAGCTCTTGCTGTCGCGTAGCGCTTGTTCCGAAACCGCTTTGAAATGCTCGAGGTCGTCGGGATGAATCAAGTGCGTCAACGTATCGGGATGAGCGCGATGGCGGTCGGGATCGAGTCCGAGGATTGAATAGAGTTCGCTTGACCATTGCGATTCTTGCGTCTCTGCGTCGTAGGTGAAGCTTCCGATTTTTGCGATTCGTTGCGCGGTCGCGAGGGACGATCGATTCACGCGCAGCTCACCCATGGCACGACCTGCTTGCACCAGGTACTCAGCGTGATGGGCAAATAGATTCCAGTCGAGTGGCTTCGTAAGGAAGTCGGTCGCGCCAGCTTCGTAGCCTTTCCTGACGATCTCACGATCGCTGTTCGCGGTGACGAGTAGGATGGGGAGCGTCGCGTAGTCTGTGGTCTGCCGAATTTGGCGGCAGATCTCGATTCCGCTCGCGCCAGGTAGACAGATGTCCATCAGGATCATGTCGGGAGTGATGTCGCGACAGATTTCGAGCGCGTCTTCTCCGTTGTTGCACGCCACGACGATGAAACCCGAATTGCTCATGACTTTTCGGATCATGAGTAAGAAGGTCTCGTCGTCGTCGACGACCAGCAGTCGGGTGGCGCGATTGTTTTCAAGCGAACCCGGCATGGACGCTCCCAGGCCTCTTGATCGGAACCTCTCGCGCGTTGCTTGAACGAACAGTATCCGCAGTGCAGACTAAACGTTGCTTCTAATTGTTCTCGCCGTGTATCGCTGCGATGAAGGATTCGTGGAGCGCGACTTGGATGGTCTTGCGGTCCGCCTTCTTGTAAACCTTGCGGAAGGCTTTGAGCGGAATGATTCCCTTGGCCATGGAACGATGTCCGCCACCGACGCCAAGGTCTTCCACAACCGCGCGAACCACTTCGCCGGCCGCGCGTACATACCCGACATTGCGCACCGAGAACACGAGATTCGAACCGACAATGCCGGCGGCAATTGCCCATTCGGCGCCTTCTGCTTGTAAGCCCATGTCGGCGACTTGTGGAATGACGTCTTCCCGAACGCGACCGAGCACGAGTATGTGAATGCCGTCTTCAACGTTGGCGTGAATAAGCGCGCGGCCAAGAGCGCGCAGTCCGTCGAGCGGTAGTGCAGGGCGTTCGATTCTGCGCAGTAGCGCGGGACTATACGACGCGTGAAGATGTGCGAACGCAGCCATGTCGTGTGGGCTGGTCTCACGTCCAAGCAACTGCGTGTCACTCTTGATGCCGTACAAGAGTGCGGTTGCGAGTCGCGGTCCAATTTTGATCGCCGCTGCGCGCAAGTACTGGGTCAAGATGGTGGCCGTCGCACCGTAGCTTGGGCGAATATCCTTGACCACAGTGTCGTAGCCTGTGCGCTCGGGGTGATGATCGATCACCGCATCAACAGATCGAAGCCGTGGCGGCGGCTCGTCCCCAAAAACATTGGGTTGTACGTCGACGAGGATCAGCCCGTCGTACTCTTCAAGTTCGTCTGGGGTAATGGTTTCGATGTCGATGCCGAGCGCTTTGACAAGGGCCTGGTTTTCAGGGCGTTTTACTTTGCCAAAAGAGACAAGAGGCGCAGTGGTCTTTTTCCTGCCGAGGATCACCCGTAGCGCGTAGCCGCACGCGATTCCGTCTGGGTCAGGGTCGGGTTGCAGGAGGACCGCAACTTTTTCGCGAGGTCCGAGCAAGTCGCGTAACTCGACGACGCGGCGCAAGTTCTCTAGGTGGTCAAATTCGAAATCGATGTCGTCACGTAAGAGTGTCGCCATCCCCGCGCGCCGCAGGCATGGATGATCGGGGAGGTCGTCTTCACCAAGATTGTTGCTGAGCAGCAAGATCGGTGCTTCGGGAGCGACTTTGACGATGAGCGCAATGGCGGTGCGTACCCACGAGCCATCGTCGCTCGCCAATGCGAAGCCCTCACCGACCTTTGGCTCAAGCTTAGAGATCGCGTCAACAGAGAGGCCGCCCTGAAGAACTCGAAACCCAGACGGGCGCAAAGCCGACTCTTCTTTGCGGGGAACCCAAGTTAGTTCTTCGTGGTCTACCGAATCGATCCGGGTCCACAGGCGGGCAGTTTGGACACCGTCACAGACGATGATGCGACGCATCACACTTCCCTTTGCCGTGGCTTTGTGATCGATGATAGTTCGCGCATCCACGATCGGTTCGAGGTATTTTTTCGCGAAAATAGGTGAAGCCTTTATCGGTCACTTCCGTGGAAGGCTTTGGTGCAAAAATCCTATATCGAGTTTTGACCGTGCGCGGAAACCCCAACGAGGCTGAAACTGAGGCGATCCCTCGGCCAAGGCTCCCCGTTTCGCGCATCTAGTCAATCCTTCTCTAAGCTCACGCGAACCGAGCGGCGCTTGTTAGAGTCACAGGCAATATGAGTCGGAAAAAGAAAACGGACAGCGAAGTGAACGAGGGTGAAAAAGCCACGGATTTCGAGGAGCCCGAGCCCGTCGTCATGCCGATCGAGGAGTCGATCGATCTGCATCACTTTCGTCCGTCTGAGATCCTCGACGTGGTGGATGCCTATCTTGATGCAGCTCTCGAGGAGGGGTTTCGCGAAGTGCGTTTGATCCACGGAAAAGGCAAAGGCGTGCAGCGCGCGAACATCCGCCGCTTTCTCGAAAACGATCCAAGGGTGAACCGGTATTCGGAATCGACTGGGGATCGCGGGGGTTGGGGGGCGACGTTGGCCTGGCTTCACGAACCCGATTGCTGAGATCGCGGGTCTTTCGTGTGGTGCCAAATCGATGCGAGCTTCTGAATCGCAAATGACTACGAAGAGATAGGGAAAAGGGTTTCGTGCAAAAGATTTTCATTGGCGACGTACAGGGTTGTGGGGATGAACTCGAGAACCTCGTCACGCGCGCGCGTCAGGAATTCGATCGCGACTTCGAACTGTGGAGCGTTGGGGACATGATCAACCGCGGCCCAAAGAACTTGCTGGCGCTCGGCTTGATGCGAGAGCTGTGCGAACAGGGCCAGGGGCAGTTTGTGTTGGGGAACCACGAGATTGGGCTGCTGCGGGTATGGCTGGCCCTGATCGAGATCGATCCGAAGAACACTTACCCCGAAATTCTTGATGACCCGTCGTGCCGCGATTGGATCGATTGGATTCGACGGCAGCCGGTTGGACTCACCGGCACTGTGGAAGACAAAGGGTTCGCCATGGTCCACGCGTCCCTGCATCCCGATTGGTCCCTCGAAGATTTTGCCGTGAAGGCGCGGCGGGTGGAAGCCAGACTCGCAGCGACGAATCTCGACGATGTTTGTGCGTTCCTGGATCCGAACCTTGACTCCAATGACACGAGTCTGATCGAAGACCGCGACACCCTGGGTCGCTTGACGCGGTGTCGCAGTGTGGACAGCGGCGACGAATGGTCGAGCGCACAGCCTGACGACGGGTCCAGGCCCTGGCACGAAGCATGGTTGGAACGCCAGCACGACTTTGGGGTCGTGTATGGCCACTGGGCGGTTCAAGGGCTGCACGTAGACGACGGCATTCGCGGCCTCGACACAGGCTGTGTACATCATGGCCGGGGACGAGACGGGTATTTGACTGCGTGGCTTCCGGGGAGCGATTCCGCCCGGGCGGCGTCCCTTGACGAGTTCGCCGCGCCGGACGACCGCATCTGGCAGATCCCAGCGCTGCGCCGCTACTACGACTGACCAAGTAAATCGCCGCGAAGCGGGAGCGAACCCAGGCATCACGCCATTTGAACAGAACTCAGTGGCCGGGTGAGATATGTTTTCTCCCAGAATTGGCGTCGCGCCCACGCCCTGCCATCGCGATCACACGCGATGATTCGATCGGAAACTGAACGCCTCTGTCGACTCTAAAGACATCACTCACGCCTACCCCGACGGCGGCGATGGTGGCGGTCTGCCTCATATTTCAGTTCGCCTGCGCGATTAATCCCGTCAGCGGCAAGCGCGAAATAATTCTGATGTCGGAGGAAGACGAGCGCGAGATCGACGAACAGGAAGCCCTCAAAGTTGCCGCGTTGATGGGGCTGGTCGAGGACCCCGAACTCCTTTCGTATCTCAAGGAACTTGGAGAGGCAATGGCGGCCAGTGCCCCCCGCCGCAAGCTCGACTACCACTTCAACGTCGTCGAAATGGACGCCCCAAACGCATTCGCACTTCCGGGAGGACACATTTATGTTTCTCGCGGATTGTTGGTTCTTTCGAATTCCGAAGCGGAACTCGCCAATGTACTCGGTCACGAAATCGGGCACGTTGCGGCGCGACACGCTGCGCAGCGCGACATGCGCGCGAAGACCATTGGGCTGGCAACGATTCTGGGGACGGTGGGCGCCGTCATTGCAAGTCGTGATGGCAGGACCGCTGCTGGGGTACAAGTACTTGGCCAGGGCATGATCTCAGCTTACAGTCGCGAACAAGAACGCGAAGCCGATCGCATTGCGCAAGATCTCGCAGTGGCGGTGGGCGTTGACCCGGGCGGGATGAGCGATTTCCTTCGCAGCCTAGACAGCACGGTGCGGCTCGAACAAGGGTATTCACGACAGACCAGTTTTTTCGACACGCACCCTTCAACCCCGGAGCGCGTGGCTGAAGCGAGCACCCAGGCGGTTGTGCGACGTTGGACCCCGAAGTTTTCGGTCGCAAAGAGTC
>JASDVE010000352.1:0-2454 GCA_041891195.1 Myxococcota bacterium
CCTGCGAGATGTGTATAAGAGACAGGTACAGCTTGCTAATCAATTTTAACGCGTCTGCCGTCTCCGTTCGTTTTGCGACCGGTTGTTTTCGGCGGTCGCAAAACGAAAACCCAACCATAGCTGCTTTGCGAATTCGTCTAGGGCATGAATGGAGCACGAATCGTTAAGACGTGCGGTTGCACGGCGGCGTGAACGGTGCATTGACGTGCGCGATGCTGTTCGGAACCATGTCGCGGCGCATGTCCAATCTGAGCGACGGGAATGACGCGCTTACAATTCTCGCAATTTACCTATTTTTGACATTCCAAGGAGTCGATCTGGATGCGAATTGAACCACTTGATCTCCACACTTTGCGCAACGCAGTGGCGACTTGCGCGTTCGGGTTTGCATCTCTTGCTGTCGTCCCTGCGGCCCTCGCCGATGCGCCGGTTATAGAAGAATTGAATACAGTTGAAGAGATCGTCGTGATCACTGAAGACGACGCGGGCGAAGCGGTTGAGACGACAATCTGGCTCGTGATGGTCGATGGCAATGCATACATCCGAACGTCGGGCCGCTCCGGGTGGGGCGCGAACGTGAAGCGGAACCCGGCGATTACCGTTCGGGTTGAAACGACAGACTTTCCGGTCCGGGTGACGTTTGTCGATGATGAACCTGAACGCGAGCGCGTCACCGCACGCTTCCGCGAAAAGTACGGCTTCCAGGACGCGATGATCGGGATCATTCGGGGTTCGAACCCGCCGATCATGCGTCTCGACACACGACCGCGAGTCGCTTCGTGAGCGCGCGGCGCGACCACATCGAAGCGAAGCTGCGCAAAGAATTGAATGCGATTGAGATCGAAGTGATCGACGAAAGTCATTTGCATGCGGGGCATGTGGGGGCCCGAGAGGGTGGTGGTCACTTTCGTGTGGAGGTCGTTTCGGATCGATTCGAAGGGCTGTCACGAATCGCAGCGCAACGATTGATCTTCGAAATTTTGGCCGAAGAAATGAAGGGCGAGATTCACGCCTTATCGATTACGGCGCGCGCACCCAGCGCGGCCGGTCGTTAGTTCGAGAACACCCCCATGACGGCCGATTCCGTTCCGATGAGGCGCCTTTGCAAACTCGATGACCTGCCTCAGGGTGACGAGTTCGACGCCCTTGGATTCGCCGCGAGCAAGCCCGGTCGTGCCGGTGTGTTTGTCATGCGCAGTGGCGATGACGTAAAAGCCTATGTTAACTGCTGCCCGCACCTGGGCACCCCGCTCAATTGGTCGCCAGACCGCTTCGTTGACCTGGAGCGCGAACACATCGTCTGCGCGACGCACGGCGCCGAGTTTCGTGTCGACAGCGGTGAGTGTATTTCAGGGCCATGTCTCGGCGACACCCTCGACCCGGTCGCGGTCGAAGTACGTGACGGGAATGTCTACGTGGCCGACTGGGAAGGTGGCGACTAACAGGCTCTTCGCAGGCTGCTAAAAGTTCAGCACCGTTCGGATGCCGCGGCTCGCCGTCAGGTCTTCGGCTGCTTCGTTGATCTCTTCAATCGGACGCCGCATTGTGATCAAACCTTCGAGGTCGAGTCGATCCGCTTGGTAGAGGCCGATCATGCGCGGGATTTCGTGGAGCGAGTTGCAGCTGCCAAGGGTGCAGCCGGTAACTTTCTTCTGCTGGATCACCATCAGGGATGGCATCAAGGTCACCACGTCGCTGAGCGGCGGCGCCCCGACCATGACGATGGTTCCACCGTTACGGGTCGCCGCGATGCCAACTTCGGTGAGTGAGCCGACTCCTGCGGCTTCGAATGCATGGTCAACCCCGACTTCGGTCATCGAGATCACGTGGCTGGCCACATCTTCAATCTCAGTCGGGTCGATCAGATGGGTGGCGCCAAACTTGCGCGCAGTTTCTCGTCGCTCGGCCACGGGGTCGGAAACGAAGATCTTGCTCGCACCGGCGAGTCGCGCTCCTTGTACGACCGACATGCCGACGCCGCCGAGTCCCATGACAAGCACGGTGTCGCCTTCGGTGATGTTCGCCGTATTGAGCGCGGCGCCCACGCCGGTCTGAACCGCACAGCCCAAGACACACGCCACGTCCAAGGGGACGTCGTCAGGGATCTTGATTGCGCCTGTTGTTGGCGTGATGACGTATTCGCCGAAAGCCCCGACGCCGAGGCCACGAAAGACGGGTTCGCCATTACGGGACAACCCGGTGCTTCCGTCCGGAAGCGTGTTGGTCATGAGGCTGGCGATGTTCACGCACAGGGAGTGCTCGTTGCGGACGCACCAATAACAATTGCCGCAGGGCGGGCAGGGGGTCAACACGACGCGATCGCCCGGAGCGAGGCGTGTTTCGCCGGGTCCCACGGCATCGATAATGCCCGACGCTTCATGGCCCAATACGATGGGCAGACCGGCTGGGAACGAACCGTTGATGATGCTTAGGTCTGAATGACACAAGCCGCAG
>JASDVE010000353.1:0-10675 GCA_041891195.1 Myxococcota bacterium
ACGCGACGGACTCGACGTCTCGGGCGTACCCACGTCGGAGAGAACGGCGAAGCTCGCTGAAGAACTCAACATCCCGCTCCTGACTCTGGAAGAAGCCGGCCACATCGACGTCTGCTTCGATGGCGCCGACGAAGTCGACCCGAACCTCGACGTCATCAAGGGCTACGGCGGCGCGCACGTCCGCGAAAAAATTGTTGCCGCAAGTTCGTCGAAATTGATAATTCTGGTCGGCGTGGAGAAGGTTGTTGAAGTACTCGGCGCGCGCGGCAAATTGCCCGTCGAAGTACTGCCCTTTGGTGAAGCGCTGTGTCGGGAGTCGCTACGCCGCCTCGATTGCGAACCAGCACGCCGAATCGACAAGGCTGGCAACGCCGTCATCAGCGACAACGGCAACCTGATTCTCGACTGCAAGATCGCCCCCATCGAAAATGCACCGGAGCTCGAGCGCGCAATCCTCGATATCCCCGGTGTTTTGGGCACTGGTTTGTTCATTGCAATGGCGGACGCCGTGATCATCCAGGATGGAGACGCGGTAGAAGTCCGAGAACGTTAAAGACATCACAACACGTCAAACACACACGCCCCGCAAGCAAGAAAGCAACCCGAGGCCCAATCATGAACGACAGGAGTAAAGCAATGCAGCTTGGAATGATCGGTCTTGGGAAAATGGGCGCCAACATGGTTCGACGCATTATGGGTGCGGGTCACGAATGCGTCGTCTTCGACCAGTCGCCAGAAGCGGTAGATGCGCTTAAAAACGAAGGGGCTCGCGGTGCGACATCCCTTGCAGAACTGGTTTCGAAACTCGATGCGCCCCGGGCCATTTGGATCATGGTTCCGGCAGGCGAGATCACCGAGGGGGTCGTGCAGGAACTCGCGAGTCTCATGTCCAAAGGCGACATGATGATTGACGGAGGCAACTCCATGTTCAAAGACGACGCACGCCGCGCCATCGAACTCAAGCCCAAAGGCATTCACTATCTCGACTGCGGAACCAGCGGCGGAGTCTGGGGCATCGACCGCGGTTACTGCCTCATGATTGGCGGCGACAAGGGCGCAGTCACTCACCTCGACCCGATCTTCAAATGCCTGGCACCGGGCCGCGGAGATGTTGAACGCACCCCCGGTCGCGCATCCGACCAAGGCACCGCCGAAGAGGGCTATTTACACTGCGGCCCCGCCGGTGCTGGCCATTACGTGAAGATGATCCACAACGGCATCGAATACGGCTTGATGCAGTCATACGCCGAAGGCTTCGACATCTTGAACACGGCCCGCGAAGAGTCCGTTCCGAAAGAGTATCGCTACGAACTTGAGATCGGTGAAATCGCCGAAGTCTGGCGTCGCGGCAGCGTGGTCGGTTCTTGGCTCCTCGACCTCACAGCGCAGGCCTTGGTCGAACAACCCGACCTCGAAGACTACTCGGGCTACGTGACCGACTCGGGAGAAGGACGCTGGACAGTCAATGCGGCCGTCGAACAAGCGGTACCCGCCAACGTGCTGACCGCCGCGCTCTACACCCGCTTCCGCTCACGCCAGAGTCACACCTTCGCCGAAAAAATCCTCTCGGCTATGCGCCACAAGTTTGGTGGGCACGTCGAAAACAAGTAGTCGGGAGCACAGCGAACGCCACCAATGCTACAAAAACGAGACGTCCGAAGCGGACGAAGACAGGAGCGAAGACAGGATGAGCGACCCTACAGAACAAGAACCCACTGAAATCTCGCGGGACAACCCACTACTTGCGGGACAAACCGCGTCTCTCCAGCCGCAGCCTTGTAGCTTTGTCATCTTCGGAGGCGCCGGAGACCTTGCACGACGAAAACTACTTGCAGGTCTCTACAACCTCGCCCTCGATGGCGTTCTCCCCGCCAACTTCTGCGTCATCGGTTTTGCACGAACGTCCCTCGATGACGAGAAGTACCGAGAACTCGCGCGCGAGTCGATCGAAACATTTTCGAGACGACCCATTCAAGAGCCCTACTGGTCGGACTTTGTGCGTCGACTGCATTGGGTCTCGGGTCCCTTCAATGAATCCGAAGCGTATGCGTCATTGCGCGATCGCCTAGAGGAACTCGAGCCGAACTTTGGCATCCCATGCAATCGCATCTTCTACTTGTCGATTGCTCCGAGCCTGATCGAAGTCAGCCTTGAGAACCTAAAGAGTGCAGGCCTGATCAGCGATCCGGCAGACACGAGTCGATTCTCACGAATCATTGTCGAAAAGCCGATCGGCCAGGATCTCGAAAGCGCGCGGAGTATCAACGCGACGCTTTCAAAGGTTTGCAACGAGAGCCAGATTTACAGGATCGATCATTACCTCGGCAAAGAGACGGTCCAGAACATCTTGGCGATGCGCTTCGCCAACGCGATCTTCGAGCCCCTCTGGAACCAGAAGTACATCGACCACGTACAGATCACGGTGGCCGAAGAAGTCGGTGTTGGCACCCGTGGCAACTACTACGAAGAGGCCGGAGCGCTTCGCGACATGGTGCAAAACCATATCCTCCAGCTTCTCTGTTTGACAGCGATGGAACCTCCGTGGTCCCTGAAAGACGAAGTGGTGCGGGATCACAAGCAAGAAGTGCTCAACTGCTTGCGACCGATTCAGCCGCACGAAGTCGACGACCATGTCGTGCGTGCTCAGTACGGGCCGGGATATGTACATGGAGACGACGTGCCCGGTTACCGCCGCGAAGAGAATGTTGCTCCGGACTCCTCCACCGAAACCTTCATTGCCCTCAAGTGTTTCATCGACAATTGGCGATGGGCGGGCGTCCCCTTCTATTTGCGCACGGGCAAGTGCATGGCGAAGCGTGCCAGCGAAATTGCCGTCACCTTCAAAGCTGTACCCCATGTACTGTTCAACGTAGATCCCGCGGTTCCACTCGAGCCCAACGTCCTTGTGCTGCGCATTCAGCCGGACGAAGGTCTGTCGCTCCGCATCGCGAGTAAGCTGCCCGGCAGCAAGATGCAGATCTATCCGGTCAAAATGGACTTCTCCTACGGAAGCACCTTCGGCAGTCAGTCCCCCGAAGCCTATGAGCGGTTGATGCTCGACGTCATGGCGGGAGACGCAACACTCTTTATGCGACGCGACGCGGTGGAAACTTCATGGTCTTGGGTCATGAATGTCCTCGACTCTTGGCAGTCGAGCGGCGCACGCTGGCTCCCTGAATACCGTGCCGGAACCTGGGGACCCGTAGAAGCAGACCGCTTAATTGAGGGGGACGGTCGGAAGTGGCGAACCCTGTGAACACTCGACTTGAGTACGAGACCCTCGCCGCACCGCACGCGGTACCACTTGCCCATGTCGAAGAGGAGTTGATCCGGCTTCGTCTTGAAGCACCCGTTTCGGTTTCCGACACAGGTGCGGTGGCCCAAAAGCAGCAGCCAATGACTCGCGCCTGCATGTCAAACTTGATCGTGTACTGCGACGACCCCAGAGTGGCGGACGCCCTCCCCGATCAAATTGGCCAGATGGCACGCCGCCATCCAGCGCGCGTCGTATTGCTGGTCGACAACACTCCCGATCAATCCCAAGAGATCGTGGCCCGGATTTCGGCAGGTTTGAATCATCTCGGCAAGCGGCCTCAGATCAGCAGCGAACAGATCCGTTTAAGTGCGCCGCTTGGTGGCCACGGCCGACTTCCCTCGGCGGCTCGGCCGTTTCTCATTGGAGACCTTCCCACCGCCCTTTGGTGGAACGCGAACAAACCGCCGGGAAGTGGCGGTGAACTCTTTGCCGAACTGGAGCGAATGGCGACCAGTATCGTCTACGACAGCCGCGGCTGGAGAGATCCGAGGGCCGGTCTGGTGTCGACCGCGGCGTGGGCACTTGGCGGAAATCATCCCACCCTGGTTACCGACCTCGCTTGGATGCGGACGGCGGTGTGGCGTCGATTGTTCGCCGAAGCACTGGCCCCCCATGTCTTGCCGGGCGCACTCCCGCATATCGAATCACTGCAGCTCCAACACGGCCCTCATGCTTTGCCGATGGTGTGGCTCTTTGTCGGCTGGCTAGCGGAATGCCTCGACTGGCAACCGACTGGGGGCAAGTTCACTTCGGACAAACAACTCAAGATGAATTTTCAATCGGCAAAGGGACCGATCGCGATCGAAATTTTACGCTCCGACAAAGGGCCCGCTGAACTCCGCCAGGCGAAGGTCATCACGCGCGGCTTGGGCATGGCAGCACCAAAAATCGAAGCTGAATTTGAAGCCCTGGACGGCGAACGGGTTGCGATTCGGATCGGCAATCCGCAGAGCGGCAGCGATGGGGGCGTAAGCGAAAACATTGTCTCCACCCCCAACGAGCCCGTGGTGTTGATGCTCGCAAGGCAGCTCGCCAATCGAACCGGTCAGCCCGAGTTTCGAAAGGCACTCAAGAATGCACAGATTCTGGCAAAAGAATTTTCTTCGTGAGCAGAGCCCGTGGCTCGACGACACAGCCTTCGCAGCGAGAAGTGCAATGCCTGGACGACGCACAGGCGTTGTGTGAAGCCGCTGCAGACGAGTTCGCGACAGTAAGTTGCCGGGCCATCGAAGCACGCGGCGTGTTTCGCATCGCACTTGCGGGCGGTTCGACTCCATGCCGCTTGCATCAGATCCTGACTGAAGCGCCGTATCGAGAAAACATTCCCTGGGATCGAATCGAGTTCTTTTTTGGCGACGAACGCACAGTGCCCCCCGATCACTCGGACTCGAACTACCGAATGGCGCGAGACACCCTGCTCACTGAGCTGGACATCGCTCCCGAACGGGTTCATCGTATGCAAGCTGAACACCGCGACCTCACAGGGGCGGCACGTGGCTACCAGGAAGAAATTGCCTCGGCCTTTGACGTCACGCGGGACGGCCCTCCCCCCCGGTTCGACTTGATCTTGCTGGGGATGGGTGAAGACGGGCATACGGCGTCACTTTTCCCAGAAACCGAAGCGCTGTTCGAACGCGAACGATGGGTCGTGGGCAATGAAGTTCCCAAACTCGGGGTCCAACGCATGACGTTCACCTACCCGCTGATCAATGCCGCCGAACGCGTGGTGTTTTTGATTGCTGGCCAATCTAAGGCAACCGCTCTGGCCGCAATTCTCGACGGGCCGCCCGACGTATCCCGCCTGCCCTCCCAAGGTGTCGCGCATTCAGATGTCAAGCTGCTCTTCCTGATCGATCAGGCCGCGGGCAAGCTGCTCCACCCCGCAACTCACAACAGCAACGTCGTGGCAACGGAATAACTCGGCCAGCTATACATGGAACCCCGCTCGCCGAAGCCCTCTACCACCGACGGCCGGGGCGCTCAAGCTAACTTCGAACTACACGAAGGCCAAACCAACGTCCTGCCCCTGTGGCAAGTGGAAACCAGTTCAGCGGCCGGCGAGAGCAAGTTCAACACTCCGCTTTGTTCTTGAACCTTTTTGGTATTTGAGCCGACGGGAGCCATCCTCCCGGTCCGCGCCCCCTGTCTGCGCTTTGTTTTTCCCTGAACCTTCCTTCGGCACCTCCTTTGCCGTTTTTTCGATACGGCCTTCTTCTTAGTACCCGCTTGCTTTCAGCTCGCCATGAATCCTCCGAATCGCTGGGTTCTTCGCAACGTGCGCGTATCGCGCATCGTCAATTGTTCGACACGATCGAACGACCCGCGTCGTTGAACAAACGCGCGAGGATCGGCCAACCTCAAACGCTGGAAGGCCTCGCGCGAAGACTGCTGACAACACGGTTACGGCGACAAGACGACAGTGACATCACACGGGTGTCGTAGTTATGGGGTCGGTTAAGAGAATAATCGCACACGGGTCGGGTTACCTCACCAACGTGACGGTTTGCGCTGCGTCGGCCACTCCTTCAAATATCCGAATAGATTCGCGGACTCACCAATGCCGACTCTTGCGGACGGAGATCAAGAGACGCCTGCCGATTGCGCAATCGAACTGGGCATGCCCTTTGCATTCTCATAAATCTCAAGAAACGAAATCACCCCCAGGCATTTCTCGAAATGAGAATGGAGAACAGTTCATGAATGCAATTCGATCAATACTTTGGATCGGCCCCTACGACGGACTTGTCCAAAACGGACTCATGCAAGCGAATCACCTCGACGTGGTGTGGGTAGTCGACGTCGATGCCGCACTCGAGCTTCCGCTCGCCAGCTTCGAAGCAGCTGTGATCGCGCTCGAAAAGACAGAGCGACAACGAGACGCCATTACGCGTTGCTCCGGCAACCAGGACATGCCACCGCTCGTGATCCTCGCCTCGCAGCAAGACGCGGAGCCTCTTCGCCATCACCTCCCGATAGGGCGCGGCGAAGTGATCGTCGCTGAAACGTTGAGCGACGGTCCACCGTTTATCGCAGAACTTCACAATCGAATCGAAACCGTGATCGCGGAGCGCGCTGCGATGTCCCGAGCGTTGCGAACCGAAACGCGAAGGACTGAACCGAGAGCATCAAGAACAGCAAGAAAATCATCGGCAAGATCAATAACAAGACAAGCTACAAAACAAACAACATCCACAACCACAACAACAACACCAAAAACACCAAAACCCGCCATGACAAACGCAACGTCTGGGCAGGAGAATGTTGCGGCACCGTGTCTTGCCGGGGGCGCAATCATTGGTCGAAGCGAAGCGATTCGCGCGGCATATGAGCTCGCCGAGCGTGCGGCTGAAGGAATCACGACCGTCCTGCTGCATGGCGAAACCGGGACCGGCAAGGAAGTTTTCGCCCAGGCGATTCACGGCATGAGCGACCGTGCCGGGCATCCCTTCGTGGCGATCAATTGTGCGGCCATCCCCGATTCCTTGCTCGAAAGCGAACTGTTCGGCCACGTCCGCGGGGCATTCACCGGCGCAACGGGGAACAAGACCGGGCTATTTGAAACGGCACGCGGGGGCACCCTCTTTCTGGACGAAATTGGCGAGACTTCAATCTCTCTACAAGCCAAGTTGCTGCGCGCCATTCAAGAACGCGAGATTCGACCGGTCGGAGGCAGCCGCGATCAGAAGATCGACGTTCGGATCGTCGCTGCGAGCAATCGCGACCTCCGGGTAGAGGCCACCCGGGGAACGTTTCGAGAAGACTTGTATTACCGACTCGCGGTATTTCCGATTTCGATTCCGCCGCTCCGAAAACGCGGAGGCGACATCCTGCTGATCGCGCAACACTTCCTTCGCAAGTACGGAAAATCAACAAACGACGGAGCCATCACACCGACCTTCAACGCGCTGTCGCAGTCCGCAGCGGACCTGCTGCTCACATATTCCTGGCCTGGAAACGTGCGTGAGCTCGAGAACGAAATTCAGCGAGCGACCATGCTTTCGGGCAAAGGGAAAGTCATCACACCTGAAGATCTGTCCGAGTCAATCTGCACCCCATCAGCACACGTCTCAAACGAAGAACACATCGGCAAGACGCTGCGCGAGACCGTGGCCCAGATCGAATCCCAGATCATTCGTCGCACCCTCGCAAAGAACGGCGGACGAAGAGCGCGCTCGGCGCGCGAGCTGGGGATTACGCGCGAGGGGCTGTATAAGAAGATGAAAAGGCTGGGCGTCGAGTGACAAGGGCTTCCAAGTGTTGATTCTAAAGATGACTTCGAAGTACAACCTCTAACCACCCTCACTCACCACGCGCCGAACCACACAAGCTGCTCGTAGAGAGCGCTCGGTCGAAAAAGCATGACCTCCTCTCGGCCGAGCCTTTCAACGTGCCAATGTAAGCAAGTCCGCAGCAAGGCGAGACCGCAAACCACGACTTGTTTTAAAATTCTCTCCACGACAACGAACCCGACGTTTTGCTCAACGCCCCCAAGTTGATTCCACTCGCTCCCGCAAATTCAAAGAAGTTTGGCCTAAACGAAGTTGCGGCTGCCCTTCGGCAAGCCCTCAGCAAGAAAAACACCGGCCTCACATCGGCACTGGCTACATACGTTGCCCGCGTGGACACGGGATCAAGGTCAAGGTCGGCGACCATCAAGATGAGCGGGTCGAGTTCACACGCATGCACGCCGTTGCAATCGTCGGTTCCCACGGTGCGGGTGTTACTTCAGACAAGCCTCAAGAACGGCTTGAACGTGCTCGCCGAAATGCCCGCGCCTTCTCCGGGCGGCAAGCCGACATTCGAGCCCGAACTCTCGTATCACGAAAAGTTGACTCGACGCGTCAGCGGCCGGTTCGCCTGAGCGTCAGCGGAGTTCAAGTTTAGCCAGAGTCACGCTCTGAGCTACGTCGTCGACGGTATGCGAACAGTGCTAGCCCCACGCTGAGCAGCGCCCCTGTTCCAGACTTGCTCGTGACAATCGGAGTCCCACTGATATCAACGACCTGCACGGTGGTGGTATTCTCGCCAACATCGGCCTCCCCCAACTCCACGGTGCCTGCGGTTGGGGTCGACGCGCTATCGCTCGAATTAATGGAGGCCTGAAGCCGCGCAGTTTCGTTGCCCGAGGGTTGCCAGCGAGGCGGGTGATAGCGAGCCCGGTCGAGCCGCTCAAATTCCCGAACGTTGACCTCGAGAATCAAGCCAGTTTCGTCAGCGACCAACTCATTGAGCTGAAACCCATCGAAGAGATCCGCTCGGATATCGTTTCCGAATGCGATCGAGCTTCCTTTGAAAACTAATTTTGCCGGGGGGATGATGCCCTCCCCTGGTGAAGTTCGCTTGAGAACAAAGTTCGGAACGCCAGACTGCGCGGACGGGTTCGTACTGAGTCCTCCGCTCAATTCGTATTCGACTTGCTGCAACGACGCATTGTCGTATGTCGCACCCGCAAGTGCGGGCCCGGCAATGCCGACGTTTTGGACGTTGCCATAGGAAGCGTTAATGCTCGTCAGATCCTTACCACCATGCGAAAACTGCAACGTAGAAGCATCGACGGGACCCGCCTCTCCCGCCAAAGTCCAGACCATCACTACCACAACTAGAATCGCTCTCACCTTGGCTCCTTCGTCGCTTCACGGTGCATGCGCTGCACTGACGACACAGAACAAGGTGGTTTCAGACGATCAATTGTGGCAATGGACAACGACAGCTTTGCAGTTTTGCGACAACCAAAGCTCCCGCTAGCACGTTGACGCACCTTGCTCACGACATAGAGTGTTCCCTTTCATATGGGATGCCGGAGAAGCGCACATGGAAGTCAAGGTTCATCAAAAGTTTACGTCGGGCCTGCCGGAAGGGGACGTGCATCCTTATCGCTCGGGCGCTTGGCGTCCTCAGCACACGGAGTACGACGCTTGGAACCTCGACGTCGTTGGTGAGATCCCCAACGATCTTAACGGCGTGTACTTGCGCAACACCGAAAACCCACTCTTCGAGCCCATCAAGCGATACCATCCCTTCGACGGTGACGGCATGCTACACGCGATGTCGTTCGAAACAGGAAGCGCGCGCTATGCCAACCGCTTCGTCCGCACGGACGGCTTCCTCGCGGAGCAAGACGCGCGACACAGCCTTTGGGCCGGCATCACAGAGCATCCCTCGAACGCGATCGCCCAAAAAGGTTGGGGTGCACGGACATTTTTGAAGGATTCCGCAAGCACCGACGTGATCGTACACGGCGGCAAGGCGCTCGCGAGCTTCTACCAATGCGGCGAGCTGTATCAGTTGGACCCGCGCGATCTGAGCGACCTTGGAAGAGCCACTTTCGGCGGTCACTTTCCGCAGGAAGGCGTGTCGGCCCATTCAAAGATCGACGAGCACACGGGTGAGCTCTTGTTCTTCAACTACAGCACGGAAGCCCCGTTCATGAAGTACGGCGTCGTCAATCGCGAGGGCTCGCTTACGAACTATGTTGACGTCCCGTTGCCCGGGCCAAGACTGCCCCACGACATGGCCTTCACCGAAAACTGGACGATCCTAAACGACCTCCCACTATTTTGGGACCCCAAGGCCCTGGCCGACGGCCACTACTCGAATCGCTTCAACCGAGACCTACCCAGCCGCTTCGCGCTGATCCCCCGCCATGGTGGCACCGCCGACATACGCTGGTTCGAAGCAGACCCAACCTTCATTTTGCATTTCGCCAACGCCTACGAGGACGGTGACGAAATCGTATTGGATGGATTTTTCCAGCACAATCCAACCGCGCGAGGAATCCCGCGGCAACCGCCAGAACTCAAAGGCTTCGAAACCCTGGACATGAACGTCCTCGAAGCCCGCGCACATCGCTGGCGCTTCAACCTCACAACCGGCGAAACGAAAGAAGAGTCCCTTAGCGATCGCTGCGCCGAATTTCCGATGATCAACGGTCGCCATGCGGGGCGCCGTCATCGTTTCACCTACAACGCAGTCTGTGCTCCGTCTTTGTTCGCCTTCAATGGCTTGATCAAGCACGACGTCGACACAGGCTACGAAGAAGTCGCCTCGTTCCCAGACGGTGTATTCATCAGCGAATCCGTCATGGCACCTCGGGACAATGCGAGCGAAGAAGACGACGGCTACGTACTGACTTTTTCGACAGACCTGATACGAGACGTCTCCGAATGTCTAATTTTCGATGCAAAGGCCATCACGCTGGACCCCGTTTCCCCGTAGAGCTGCGCAACAACAGCACGAAAACCACAAGGCAAAAGGCGCCCCGGGTCGGCACACAACACACCGTTAACAGGCAACGCATCCCCCCATGCGCCCCCCCGTCCTGCACAGAGCAGGCCGGCGCAGGCAAGTACGTCGGTCATG
>JASDVE010000354.1:0-677 GCA_041891195.1 Myxococcota bacterium
ATGCTTGTGGTCGGCGTGCTGATGTTGGCGGGGCTCGATTCGCTGCTCGAACGGCATCAGGGCAGCCATCGCCGAGTGTCGAGCGAGAAGTCGAACTCCCCGGTCGACGCGTCACGCTTTCGCATAAGCGGCATCGCCACAGCACTCAGTGCCTTGCTTCTTCTCATTGCGTGTAATTTCGCAATAAAGCCATGGCTGCCGGGGAAGACGCCGGCACCGCGTGCATTCAGCCTCCCCGGCATCTTGGCTGGCAGCAAGCCGACACCTCTCAAACTCGACCGACAGTTCCTGGGCAGTATCGGAGTCTCGAACTGGTTGAATCGACGGTATCAACTTGAGGGGGCACCGGTCGAAATTCAGGTCCTTGCAGACGACCGATTGAACCGACATGGATCCGTCATTTCGCCCCGCGCGAAGATTCCAGGGCGAAGCTTCGTCGAACTCTCGCACGAAGAAATCGCCCTGTATCCAGGGGTTTATGTCGACCGGATCCTTTACCAGAGCCCCCATAAACGGACTCTCGTGTACCACTGGACCGAGGGAACGCGAAGCGTGTTTGAGGAAGCGGTCCGCAACATGTTCGCCCTCGACCGAGGCCCAATACGGCGCAACTCCTTTGCCCTCTCGCTGCGACTCAGTACTGACGTCGGGAGAGACATCGCCGGGATCGAGAAAGC
>JASDVE010000354.1:687-4450 GCA_041891195.1 Myxococcota bacterium
ATTCCCTCAAGTAAATTCGCGCTCGAGCGCATCTGCGTAAAAACCCAGGAACAAATTTGGCAGAGGTTCCCACTTCCCCTGAGGCGAAGCCGCTCGCAGCCCCCACCTCGACTCGCGTCCTTTGATCGACCTCGCTGCTAGTTCTTGTAGTGGACACGAAACAGTCAAGATTCACTTCTCATTTTGTTCCGTTTTCAATGGTGTATTCGACCCACCTGCCTGAGTTTCATTCGGCAGTTCTGTGGTCGTTGTTAGGCTCGAAACTTGCCGCAAGGTTCCCCGGAAAAGTTCGTGGCCCTTTGCCGATCGTTAGGCAATACTTACGCGAATCATCCGGGTTGAGCCGATGACGAATGACACAATTTAGCGACGGATCGTAGGGCAAAACGCAGTTCAAATAATGGGGCGGGAAGCACAATGAATACTTCGATCATTCAGGGAAATTTGACCAAGGCCAAGCTGGCGGGTAACACAAATTTGAGCGGTCCTAAGTCCGTAGGCATGCGCACCAGGTCGCGCAGCACGGTCGCGATCCTTGCAGCGGTATTCAGCGCATTCATCCTAACCACGCTTGCCACTCCAGCATTTGCCGGGCCGGGGTCACTAATTCCCGTGGCGGTTGCCGACTTCAACCAGGACGGCGTCAGCGACCTGCTCGCCGAAAAAGTTGACGCAACCAACACAGGCCTCTTGTGGGTGATCCCGATCGACTCAGCAACGGGCCTGCGCCTCGTCGGTGCGAGTGGGTTTCCGCTGCAACTGCAAAATGGCTACGAGTTTCTCGCTGTCGGCAATTTTAATGGCAACCTCGACGGCCAATCGCAGATTGCTGCTCGCAAGACTTCCGGTACGCCGGCCAACGAAATTGGCGTGGTTCGTTTGTGGGACCTCAGCGCCGATGGTACGGGCCTTACCACGGCACCGGAAGGTGTCCTGGCCTTTGCCCCGGACCCGATCTATAGCCTCATCGGCGTCGGCGATCTGGACGATAACGGCGTCGACGACTTCGTCTTTGAACAGGCGAACTGCGACGCCCCGGCCGTTTGCCCGAACCCAGGCTTGATGCGCGCATACTTGATGGAAACGTCTATGACGCTCCTGGCAATCGCGCACCCCTTGATCAACGCTGGTTTTCCAGTCCCGCACGAAACTTTCGGCGTTGCAGACGCAAACGGCGACGGTTTTGCAGACATCGTGCTCGCCAGACGGGATGCTGATCCAACGACACGGCCGAACGCGAACGGAAACCTGCGCACCTTCCTCATGCAGGGCGACGGACTCGGTGCCCTCACGGTTACGGGGCAAGCCTTCACCTTCGACCTCCCCGGCCTTGAGTACAATTTTCTCGGCTTCGGCCGGCTCGACCAGAATCAACGCGCCGACCTGCTCTTCGAGAAAAATTCCGGCACAAATACTGGCTTGATACAAACTCGCCTCATGCAGGTGCTGTCATTAAGCGGAATATTATCCAATGAGTTGAGCCTGCCGTTTTACATCACGAATCTCGGGACAACGAACTCGTACATTGGCAACGGCAAGTTCGACTCCGACGTCAACACAGACTTGGTCGTTATCAATAACTCCACCGGCCAAGTGCGCGCCGTACTCCTCGACCTGGACCCCAGTAACACTGGGAACGCTTCTCTCGCCGACCGCGCCGCCGACCTGACCACGGGCTCGGCCTTCCCTGTTGTACTCGATGGTGTTGAATGGGCCAACCGCGCAACTGGCGCTGTCACGTTCCCTTAGTATGACGAACGGCGCAGCACGGTATGGGCGCGACATCTTTCGTGTAAAGCCGGCATCTGTCCGATTTGGCGCGTCTCGTACTTGGAACGTCTCGCCCTTTGAAGCAACGACAGCATAGACGCGAACGGACTGATCATGCGAAGCTTGTTGTGCTTGCACGCATCGCCGATCGAGAACACCGCTGGCGTAGAAGTCTGTAGCGACGCGCTCGCGCGGGGGCTGAGTTCGTCCAACGACCTGGCTCTCCTCTACCCCGGGAAGCCGACCGGTTGCGGGTTCGCGGGACTTCGAGGATCGCGGAATTCGACATTGGATTGTTCGTAAAGCCCGACCGGCGCGTCCATGGTCTCGGATCTACCGGGCCCCGCGAATCCACCGTGAATGCGCTCCTGAATCGAATGGGCGTTCGAGTTGGCGCACCGATCGAGTTGAGTTCGCTCGACGCCGCGAGCGGCAGTGCGATCCCCGCGCGAGCGCGAAGCATGGACTGTCCGGTGCTGTCACGTCAGTCGTTTCAAGGCTCACGAGAGTTCAACCCTCCGTGCAATGTCAGCGCATCATCAAGGTGCGGCACGCGAACTTCCCGAAACCGCGAAACACTTTGGCGATATCGGCGAAATCGAACGACACCAGGGTGCGTACCCCCTAATAGACGCTTCAGAGCTACGAGCGCTCGCCACATATCCGGGCATTCGGGCATCGCCTTCGCAGAGCCATTCGCCCAACGCGATATTCCGAAACACTTGTAAGAAATAGACGCCCTCGTCGTGCCTTCACTTTGGATTGAGAATTCGCCACGGGTGATCCAAGAGGCCTTCTCCCGCCGGGAACCCCGTTGTCGCAACGCGGTTGGGGGACACGTCGAGCTTCTCGCACAAGATGGTGGGCTTTTGTACGAACCCGACGCACAAGGGGAACTTGACTACGCGCTCGAACGTCTCACCACAGAACCGGGACTCGAGCGAAGCCTTGTTGAGAAACAACCTAACGTCGCCACGATGGCCGAGCACGCGACCGAGATTGCCGAAATATTCCGCAGCATCCCGAATGAGACCGAACGCGGCTAAGCAGAATCCCGGCTGACCTCGTACTTACACGATATGCTACGAGGAACTACACCCGCAGTTAGGAAACATACCAATGAGACCAGGCCCATTCGTCAACAACTCGATCGTTTCTTTCATTGCACTGCTTGTCGCATTGCTCTTGAGCGCACCGGGCTGTTCGGACGAAGACAAAAAGCCCAGGCCCGACTTCATGTCTAAGCCCGCGTCGACTCAAGCCCCGACGACGTCTGGGGCCGAAGCTGCAGCCCCCACTCCGAAAGCGAAGACCGCGGGGGGTAAGATTTCCGCGCGGCGATCAACACCGACAACACCCACAACACCGACGACGCCCTCATCGGTCGATGGCCCTGATCGCTCACCGACGATCGTCATCGTAGAGGAGCAGGGAGGCGGGGACCGTGACCCGGACGACCCGTTTGACGAGGCGTCTATGGACGACGACGACTGGGATCAGCTCGCTTCGAATTCGGACGAGGAGAACGACGGCTACGAAGAAGATTATGATGAAGCAAACGAGCCACCGAGTGAAGAAAACGGTCGGTTCTTTTACGGCGCAGTCCGCCCCTACATTCCGCCGCCGATTGACGAAGTGGACCCGGTAGCGTTGGCGCAGAACGTCGACGATACTCCCCCGGCACCGAGTCCGGGGGAGCTCGAGAGAGCAACCGTGCCCTGGAAACCCGTCGTGCAATCGGAACTCGAAAAATTGCTCGAGCGCGAGAAGGTCTACCCCACCGAAGAAGAGTTGCTGCGTTTGAAAGACTACGGACTCATCCCGGCCGGCGACAATCCTAATCCGTACGAGCACCCATAAGTTTTGACACCCGGGCACCGTCCCAAACGACCACGGCCCAACCCCATCACAACCCCCTAAGCTCCACCCCCCAAGACGGCAGTGGCTTGCTCCGCACGCACCGCATCACCGCCGCCAAGCGGCTCTTTACCGT
>JASDVE010000354.1:4460-10644 GCA_041891195.1 Myxococcota bacterium
ATAAGTTTTGACACCCGGGCACCGTCCCAAACGACCACGGCCCAACCCCATATCAATCCCCTAAGCTCCACCCCCCCAAGAAGGCAGTGGCTTGCTCCGCACGCACCTCACAACCGCCGCCAAGCTGCTATTTACGGTCGGCATCTTCGCCTTGCTGATCAGCCAAGACTTCCTTTCACTGGCTTCGATCGAGACCGCGATCTCGCGTTGGCCTTGGGTCGTCGCGGGTTGGGGGTGCATGACGTGCACCACCATGATTGCCGTCGTCCGCTGGCACACGTTAATTCGCGCACAGGGCGTTCCGATCCGCTTTCGGAAAACACTGCAGACTGCGTTGATTGGGATGTTCTTTAACATCTTCTTGCCGGGCTCTTTGAGTGGCGACCTCGTAAAGGGGTATTACGTGGTGCGGGCCGTTCCGGGCCATACCTCTGGCGTCGTAAGTTCGATTCTCTTCGATCGCGTTGTCGGCATGTCGGGGTTGATTGTTCTGGCGACCTTGGCACTTGGCTTGGGCACGAGCACGGGCGGCGACTGGTCGGCAATGCTCGGCACTCCCATCATCGTGGCCGTGCTCGCTGTCGCAAGCTTCGTCGGGGCCTTTTACATCGCACTTCTTGCAATTCGCGAAGCCCACGACCCCATACTTCGGGTCCTTCGGTATTTCACCAGCCGCTTTTCTTTCGTCGGGGGACCTCTTCGAATTTACGAGGGTGTTCGTGTCTATCACGACAAACCCAGGGTAACGCTTGCAACTATCGCGGTGTCGGTTGTCGCGCACGGCTTCTTGGTCGGCGCGTGGATCTGTTACGTGCAAGCCATTGCGCTCGAAGGGATTCCCACTGCGGCGCTCTTTGTCGTGGTCCCAGTCGGCATGCTTGTCGCCGCCATTCCGATCGGGCCTGCGGGCATCGGAACTGGCCACGCCGCGTTTCTCGCGATCTTCACCCTATTGGGATCGGACCGTGGCGCCGACTTATTCAACCTCGTGCTCGTCTATCAATTTTTACAAGCTGCGGTCGGCGGTCTTGTTTACTTGTCAGTCAAGACGCACGACCCACTCTCGAAAGAAGACCTCATGCGCGAAATGGTCGAAGACCCGGCCCGCAATCCTTAGGGCCCCGACGTACGATCCCGCCGTTCGGCTTCCCAGAGCTTCGCGTACTTAAGAAAGACGTGGAAGCCGGTCGCGACAGCGATGACAAACCCCGCGGTGCCATCCAGAAACCCGCGCTTCAAAAGATACGATCGCATGAAGCGCAGTGCCGGACGCAGACACAGGTCCCACATTCGAAACTTGCGACCGTCCGCGTGGAGCGCGGCTGCAGCATCGGTACTGAAGCGCTGGATCCGCTCTAGCTGGTCGGAAAGATCGCGGTAACTAAAGTGTTCGAGAGTACCCTCGAGTCGAGCCGTCCCCCCCGCCACTTCGACACGGCCGTGTGGGTTGAGTCCAACGACGTTCGCAGCATGCTTCCGAACCAAGCGCAGCTTCCAGTCCGGGTAGAAGTCGCCGTGCCGGATCCAGCGTCCAAGGTGGAACGTGAGCCGGTTGACCTCGGCACCTGCCATTTCACCAGGGTTGGCTAAGAACGCGCCAATGCGATCCGCGAGGCCTGCGCTCACGACTTCATCCGAGTCGAGCAGCAGCACCCATTCGTTCTGCGCAAGGCTGATCGCATGGCGTTTTTGCTCGACATCGCCGACATAGCCGTGGACCGACACTGCGGTGGCCATTTCGCGCGCGATTTTTTCAGTACCGTCGGTCGTCTTTGCATCGACGACCACAACGACTTCGTCCGCGAAACCAAGCACACCGAGACAACGTGCGAGAATAGCTTCGTCGTTATAAGCGAGGACACAGACGCTGAGAGGGACTGAATTTATGTTCGCCCCTGCATCGCTCATCCGCGAATGCGCTCGACGCTCGTAACACCTTTTAGTTTCGCAATCGACCTCATGACGGCGTTGAGTTCAGACACGTCTTGAACCCACAATTCGAAGCGCTGCACCGCGAGGTTCCCTTCTTCCGTCGTGATCGTCGCCGCGTCAATGTTCACGCCGGCGGATGAAATCGTCTTGGTGATCTTCGCGAGAATTCCCTGTTTGTCCTTCGACTTCACACGAATCTTGATCTTGCGAGGCTCCCTCGACTCTTCGTCCCATTGAACCTCGATCCTGCGTTCGGGATCGATTTCGAACACTTTCTTACAGTCTCGAAGGTGAATCGTCACCCCCCGGCCCCGGGTCACGTAGCCAATAATCTCGTCTCCGGGCAGCGGGTCACAACAACCTCCGAAACGGACCAATACGTCTGGCGAACCACTCACGACAATTCCGGAACGAGACGTACGACGATCACGCCGAAACAAGTCTCGAATCTTGTCCGGCACCGGGAGCGAGCGGGCGGGCTTGGGTTCTTCCTCGCCCCTTAGTTTGCGCACCACCGAACTTGCCGCGATCTTGCCGTAGCTCACCGCAGCGAAGAGGTCTTCAACCGTTCCCTTTCGTGCGTCTTGCTTCGCGACGGCTTCGAGTTGACCGTCGTCGAGTACTTGCTTGAGGCTCAAGTTGGCTCGCCGAAGTTCACGTTCCAAGATCTCGCGGCCGAGCTTCCGACTCCGGTCTCGCCCGTGCTGCCGGATCGAATGCCGGATGCGGCTTCGTGCTTTGCTCGAAACCGCGAAGTCGAGCCAGTCTTTGCGCGGGATCTGGCTGTTGCTGGTTTGGATTTCGACCGTGTCGCCGTCGGCCAACTTCGTCCGCAAAGGAACTTGCTTCCCGTTCACACGCGCCCCAGCGCAATGACTCCCGACTTCGCTGTGGATCGCGTAGGCGAAGTCGATCGGCGTCGACTTTGAAGGAAGATTGATGACCTCTCCGTCCGGCGTAAAGACAAACACCTGATCGGGAAACAAATCGACTTTGACCGCGTCGAGAAACTCGTGAGGATCATCGAGCTCACGCTGCCATTCGAGCAACTGTCGAAGCCAAGCGAACTTTCGATCATCTTCGTCGTCGGAATCGATGCGGCCTTCCTTGTACTTCCAATGCGCGGCGATGCCGAGTTCGGCGCCGCGGTGCATATCGCTGGTTCGGATCTGCACCTCCATCCGCTCACCATAGGGCCCAATCACCGTGGTATGGAGCGACTGGTAACCGTTGGGTTTGGGTAGCGCGATGTAGTCCTTGAATCGTCCCGGAACCGGGCGCCAAATACTGTGCGCGATGCCGAGCGCCCCGTAACACTGCGACTCGTCCCCTGAGAGCAAGACCCGAAACGCAATGACGTCGTAGATCTCGTCGAGGCTCACACCCTGAGATTCCATCTTCGAATGGATCGAAGAAAGATCCTTCACACGCCCGGTTACTTCTGCGCGCATGCCCGCCCGAGACAATTGGTCCGCGAGGGTTTCGATCACTTCTTCGATGTACTTTTCGCGCTCGCCTCCTCCGACACTCAGCTGCTTCTCGAGCTCGGCAGCCTCTCGGGGATGCAGAATACCAAAGCAAAGGTTTTCGAGTTCAGACTGAAGCCAGTGCATGCCGAGTCGGTTCGCCAGCGGCACATAAATTTCCATGGTCTCGATCGCGACTCGCTGCTGGGCCTCTTCAGTAAGAAAGTCGATCGTTCGCATGTTGTGCAAGCGATCGGCCAGCTTGATGAGCAAGATGCGGATGTCCTTCGACATCGCGATCAACATCTTGCGAAAATTTTCGGCCTGGCGTTCGCGCACAGACGTGAACTCGATCTTCGCGATTTTGGTCAGGCCTTCGACGAGGAACGCGACTTGTTCCCCGCACAAACGCTCAACTTCTTCGCGCGTGGCAAGGGTGTCTTCGAGGGTGTCGTGGAGAAGGGCCGCGGCGACAGAAACGTCGTCCATCCGCATGTCGACCAAGATGCCGGCGACTTCGAGAGGATGAACGAGATAGGGCTCGCCGCTCAGGCGTTCCTGACCGTCGTGCACCTTCGCCGAAAACACGTAGGCACGCTGAAGCAACTCGAGGTCGATGTCCGGGTTGTATTCGAGCATCCGGTCGGCGATGTCATTGAAGCGAAGCATGGGCTGTACCGAGTATTCCCCCGAATGCGGCTAGCGCAGCCTCGGGCCCATTTCTCTTTATAGATCAATGGGTTGACGTGACTGATCGGGGGCAGTTTGGAGAATACCCGGCCATACCCATTGCGGCAACGAAAAGCACCGATCCCCGTGTCCAGGTCGGGCTACCTTCTATAAGAGCACGAAATCAATTGGTACCGAAACGCAACCGACCTCTCATCAAGCGTGAGAAGCGGCGGTTTTCTCTTCCTGCGCAAGCCAGCTTGCCAGCACCCTTTCGATGCCGTGCTTTGCTCGCGCCGAGGCTGCGTCGCCAGATCGTTCGGCTTCGACGATTTCTCGAACTTTGGCCACAGCGTCTCCCAAGTCGTCATTGATGACCGCATAGTCGAACATGGACGCCATTGAAATTTCGGGGTTGCCTTCGCGAAGTCGCCGCTGGATCACTTCATCGCTGTCGGTGCCACGATCTCGCAACCGTTGATCGAGGGTCTTCATGGACGGAGGCAGCAGAAAGATAAAGATCGCTTCGAAGTTGCTCGCGCGGATCTTTGCCGCGCCTTGCACTTCGATCTCAAGCAGGATGTCGAAGCCATCTGCCAAGGAATCCTGAATTGCTGCGAAGCTCGTACCGTAGAGATTCCCCGCATAACGGGCGTATTCAAGAAACGCATCTTCGACGACCAATTTCTTGAAGCGATCTTCGTCGACAAAGTGGTAATCGTCACCGTCGCGCTCTCCCGTGCGCGGGAGGCGCGTGGTATGAGAAACTGAAAACCGGAGGTTCGCGTCCTGAGCCAGGAGCTTCCCGCACAGTGTGGTCTTGCCTGTACCTGAAGGCGCTGAGATGACAAAGGTAAGGCCGCCGCTCATGCTGGATCTCCGTCGTGGCCCGGTGCAAGCCGGGCGGCGATGGTTTCGGGATTAATGGCTGAGAGAATGACATGATCGCTGTCGGTGACGAGAATAGACCGAGTTCGCCTTCCCATGGTTGCGTCGACGAGTTTATTCCTTTCGCTGGCTTCTTCTCGCAGGCGACGCATCGGAGAAGCGGCCGGAGTCACGATCGCGACAACACGAGATGCCAGAACCAAGTTGCCGTAGCCGATATTCAACATCCGAACGATGCCGCTACCCGGTTCCTTCACGGGCTTGGCGCGCCCTTTTGCTCGCAATGAGGGAGCGTCGCTTCGAGCGTCCGCCTTACTCAATGTTCTGTACCTGCTCGCGGATCCTCTCGAGTTCAGTCTTCAGCTCGACGACGTCATGGGCGAGCGGCGCATCGTTGGCCTTGCTTCCCACAGTGTTCGCTTCTCGCCCGAGTTCCTGCAACAAGAAGTCGAGTCGGCGACCCACCATGGTCTCCGGCCCCGCCGATGCCACAATGCTGTGAAATTGTTCGACATGGCTGCGCAACCGCGTAATTTCCTCGCTCACATCGAGACGGTCTGCGGCAATGACAATTTCTTGATGAAGTCGTGCCTCATCGACGAGCCCTGTTTCAAGTTCGAGCTGCCCTGCTCTCTTGCGAAGCCTCTCTTTGGCCGCGGCGCGCACAAGGTCACTCCGCGCATCAAAACATTCAACGAGTTCGGCCACATGGGCGAGGCGTGCGTTGAAGTCAGCCAAGGTGCTTGCCCCCTCGGCAAGTCGAGCCGTGTCAACCGCGGCAAGGGCACGATCAACCGCGTCACATAAAACGCTCGACATTTCGTCTGTGTCGAGACCGGGCTCTACGACCCGTGTCACCCCGGGCATCCCGATCAACGTCGATACGTCGAGGCTTCCCTGCAATTCGTATTTTTCCGACAAGAGCCGCGCCGCATCGACATATTGCTTGGCCACAATTTCGTCGATCTCGAGCTGAGTTGGGGTGCCTGCGCCTGCCGCAACATTCACGGACAGGTCGGCCTTACCGCGACCGAGAAACAACGGAACGCGTGCGCGTACTGCGGCTTCGCAACTCGAAAATTGTCGGGGAAGCTTCAGGCGCAAGTCGAGATGACGATGATTGACGCAGCGAATCTCGACTTCGAAGCCGATCCCGCCCAGTTCGAACGCAGCGCCGCCGAAGCCCGTCATGCTTCTCAGTCCCTGCACTCGCGATGATTCGATCATTC
>JASDVE010000355.1:0-10598 GCA_041891195.1 Myxococcota bacterium
CGGACGAGGTGGATGAGGTGGACGAGGTGGGTGGTGCAGTGTCTTGATAGTACTTGGTGAGCGACGCATGAACTTGGCTCGCCCGCTCTCCCCGCCATCCTTGGATCGCGGTCAAGACATAGTAAACCTGCTGTCGCATGACTTCGGACCCGCCCGACTTGATGGCTTCAAGGGCATGGCTTGCCATCGTGCGCACCGGACCACTCTGACATTCATTGGTGATCGCGACGAAGCATTCGACAACACCAAGTTCACGGGTGTAGTCCTTCGCGGGCGGGGTGGGGGGACTGGCTTCGGGGGGTTGTTCATTCATCGCAACGGAATCTATCACGCTTGTTTGCCATCGTGCCCGCTCGCATTTCGATCGTTTGTCTGAAAGCTGGGGCGCGACGCAGGTCGGCGGTGGTTTAGGAGCGCGCGTCTGTCAGGAGCTCGTTTTGAATCCAGAGTTCGAGTAGGGCCGCAAACCGTTCACTGGTGCGCTCGGCGCTTGCGTCGGGCTTGAGCAACATTTCGGCAAGTTCTGGCAAAGTGACACCCGCCTGGGCAAGGGCGGCGAAGCAGCGGGCTTCGTCTTCGACGGCGCGTCGATGCAATACGCGAAACTCCTTGCGCCAGACCACAACGGCGATATTGCCTTCCCCAGGATCGGCCGGGTCGAACGCATCTTCTGGCGATTCCCATTGCGCCAGAACCCGCGAATCGACTTCGACCAAGCGCGCTGCGGGGATGAAGCGAATTGAAAAATTCTCGGGCTCTTGCTCGCTGCCCTCGAGAAGCGTGTCGCGGTCGAGGGCCGAGACGTCGAAATCATCGAAAACATCAACTCGAGCCCATTCGAGCTGTGCGGTGTCGCCAGCTGCGGGGAAAGTCGTGGCGAGTTCGTGTCCTGCGAGAAAGCCCGGTAGCGCGCGTCCCGCTTCGCGAAGCGAATAGTGGGAGGGGGGGTGTGCGAGCAGGTAGTCGGTGATCAAGTTGTTGAAGTGTGCGTCGCCGAGGCGCTCTTTCGTTTTGGGGAAATCGTCGGCGAGGCAGTCGTGCAAGCGGAAGAAATACATACTCGCGTAGATATCGAGTCGCGCGTCGGGTGCCAGACGATCGCTTGCGTCGATGGCGTACGAAAGATCATCGCTTTCGAGTAGGCCTCGGGAGATGAGGTCCTGCATGCCCACAGTAACGCCTTCGGGCGCTCGGATGAGTTGGCTCATGAAGCGTTGCAGTTCAGCGAGGGCGGGAAACGGAGGTGCGCTCATTGCACACCCCCTGACTCTTTGAGCGCTGCATCGGCATGTTTGCGCGCGAGCTCGCTTTGGTGTTCAAGTGTGCCCCAGTCGGGGATGTCTTCGTCCCATTCCACCAGTGTGGACCGAGCGCCAAACCTTCGTACCGCATACCGGTAGAGCCCCCACACGTCATCGCACACCGGCTTGCTATGGGTGTCGAGTAAGTGGGTTCCGCAATCGGTGTGTCCGGCCAAGTGAAACTGCCAAACGCGATCGGTTGGGATTGCGTCGAGATAGGTCAGCGGATCGAATTCGTGGTTTTGCGCGCTCACGTAAACGTTGTTGACGTCAAGTAGCAGGCCGCAATCAGCCCGCCGCGCCAGTTCGGCCACGAAATCCCATTCGGTCATCGTCGAACCCGCAAAGGTCAAATACGTCGACACGTTTTCGAGCGCGATCTGTCTGCCGAGTTGGTCTTGCACCGCACTGACGCGATCGACCACGTGGGCAAGGGATTCTTCGGTGTAGGGCAGGGGGAGGAGATCGTGGGCGTTGTGTCCGCCTACGCCTGTCCAGCACAAATGGTCGGACACCCAGGCGGGTTCAACGCGTTCGATCAGCTTGGCGAGTTCAAGTAGGTAGTCTTTGCGCAGCGGGTCTGTTGTCCCAATCGACAGGCTGACGCCATGCAGGACGAGGGGGTAGTCCCGGCGAACGCGTTCGAGAATGTGGAGCGGTCGGCCACCCCGCACCATGAAGTTCTCGGAGATGACTTCGAACCAATCGATAGACGTCTCGCCCTCGAGAACTTGGTCGTAGTGATCCCGGCGCAGACCGACGCCATGTCCGAGAGTTTGCACGCTCATGTCAGGGGCTACTCGTTGACTTAAACCGGAACATTTGTAGATCCTACCGGGTGAGAGCGATCTTCGTGCCCGGTGAGAAAATGCGAAACGGCTCGCGACAAATTCTGCCGCGAGCCGCTGACGTTACCGTCGTTTGAGTCGCTTACTTGACGACCGTGCCGCCAGCTTCGGTGCATGCGGTCGCGGAGTCGGAATAGACCCAGCCCTTGCCGTTGCAGCTGTTCTTGCCCGCACAAGCATGGCTCCCGTCGGCGGCGCCGCACTGTCCCTTGCCCGCGCACGAGTTGATACCACTGCATTTCACTTTTTCGCCTTCTTCGTGGTGTCCCGCGACGGCGGGGCTGGCCCCGAGTGCGAGTAGTCCGAGCGCGGCGGATGCGATCACTGCTCCCTTGATCTTCAAAGGTCTTTCTCCTTATTCAATGCGCTTCGCGAATGCCAAAACCGCGTGTGAATCGGCCGTCTTGCGAAGCGTTCGCTGAAGCCCCCACCCAACACTTGTTGAGGGTGGATTTCAGCGTGTGGGCGCGCGTCAACAATACCCTAGACGCCGTTATAAGCTTACGAGTTCCCGGAAATTAGGGTGTTTGAAGATCCTTAAAGCGCGGCATCTGTCTAACGTTGGTATACGCTCTGACGCGATCGGCATGAAAAACTTCAGGAAAACGGACGATTGCGTGACGGTGTGGAACCGACCCTGATTCGTTTCGTAGGCGGGAAACTTGGACATGAGCGTCGTTGGACTTGATCACATTGCGATTACGGTTGCGGACATTGCCCGCACCGTAGAATTCTACTGTCGTGTCTTCGGTGCAGAAGACATCTACGGGGACTTGTGGCGGAACGGGCAGATCCCGGTTGCGATCGTGCAGGTCGGAGCGAGTCGGTTGAGCATTCACGCGGCTGCATCGCCGGCGTCACCCCACGCCGAAGCGCCGACCGCAGGGTCGGGAGACATTTGCTTTCGTTGGCGAGGGCCGCTCGACAACGCAGTGCGTTTGCTCGGCGAACACGGGATTGAGATCGTCGAAGGCCCGGTTGATCGTCCGGCTGCAGATGGAAAACTTGGGAAGTCGATTTACTTTCGCGATCCCGATGGCAATTTGCTCGAATTCTTATCGACGGATGAGGACTAGTCGCGAATGACCGACGTTTACTACGACCCGTATGACTACGAAATCGATGCGGACCCGCATTCCGTGTGGAAGCGCATGCGTGACGACGCGCCGGTCTATCGCAACGAAAAGTTTGACTTCTATGCACTCAGCCGTTTTCACGACGTGATGACCGCGTCTCTCGATGCAAAGACGTTCAGCTCGGCATTTGGCACGGTGCTCGAACTCATGACCGACGAGCCCGGTGACAGCCCCATGATGATCTTCCTAGACGCGCCGAAACACACCCAGCTCCGCAAACTCGTTAGCCGTGCGTTTTCTCCTCGGCGCATTTCGCTGCTCGAAACGAATATTCGAAAAGTCGCGGCCGGTTACCTCGACCCCTTGGTGGGTCGCAGCGAATTCGATTACCTCCAAGACTTTGGCGCGAAGCTTCCGGTGATGGTGATCTCGGCTTTGTTGGGCGTGCCCGAAGAAGACCGGGAGCAGATCCGAGTTTGGACCGATTCGTTGTTGCATCGCGATCAGGGCGAGACGAGTGCCGACCGTGCCCACGCCGACGTGTCGGCGAATTTGTGGGGATACTTTGGGCGGTACGTGGAATCGCGTCGTAGCAATCCGCAGGACGACATGATCAGCGACCTCATGAGCGCAGAGATTGATCTTCCCGACGGTTCGAAACGAAGACTCGAAAACGTGGAGCTGTTGGCCTTCATCGGTCTGCTTTCTGGCGCGGGGAATGAAACCGTTGCGCGATTTTTGGGCTGGACGTGCACGCTGCTCGATCGACACCCCGACCAGCGTGCCGCACTCGTTGCCGAGCCAAGCCTCATCCCGAATGCCGTTGAAGAGATTCTCCGCTACGAAGCGCCGTCCCCTGTTCAAGGTCGACGCACCACGCGTGAGATCGAACTCCACGGGAGCGTGATTCCAAAGGGGGGCAAGGTGTTGCTCCTGACGGGGTCCGCGGGGCGCGATGAGCGCGAATATCCCGAAGCGGATCGCTTTGACGTGACCCGCGACTTCGATCGCCATGTCGCGCTGGGGTACGGCACGCACTTTTGCCTCGGGGCTTCCCTTGCAAGAATGGAGGCGCGTATCGCTATCGAGGAAACTCTGATTCGCTTTCCAGAATGGGAAGTGCGTTGGGATGAAACGGAAAGGGTCCATACCTCGACCGTGCGCGGTTACCATCGCGTTCCGGTGCGCGTATAGCGTCGAGCCGTTTGTGGCCCCCATCTCTTCATCGTTTGCAAGAAACGGAGCCAACCCGATGACCATGGAACTCTGGACGACCGCGACGCCAAACGGCTGGAAAATCTCGATCATGATCGAGGAATTGCACGAGGCGGGGATCGAGTTGCCCGGCTTTTCTGTGCGCACCATCAATATCATGAAGGGTGAGCAATTCACGGCAGAGTTCACCGCCGCGAATCCGAACCAGAAGATCCCGGTACTGATCGACGATGGCCGTCCCATCATGGAAAGCGGCGCCATCCTTCAGTACCTCGGCGAGAAGTTTCCGAACGCCGGCCTACTTCCGGAAGGTCCCGCACGTTGGGATGTCCTGCAGTGGTTGTACTGGCAAGTCGCGAACGTGGGACCCGTGTTTGGCAACAAACTCAGTTACACCCGATATATGCCTGACGTGGAAGACTTGAAAAAAAGCCATCCGCTAGAACGTTTTGGGAAGGAAGCGAGACGGCTGAGTGGGGTGCTCGACGATCAACTGGAGGGGCGCGACTACGTCTGCGGCCAATTCAGCATCGCCGACATTGCGCTTTACCCGTGGATTCGCGGATGGAAGTGGAGCAAGGTGGACATCACCGACCGCCCAAACGTAATGGCCTGGGTCGAACGTGTGCGGGCACGACCTGGCGTCGGACGCGGCTTGGCGTATGGCGTGCCGAAGGAAGAAGTCGACCAATGGAGTGCTGACACCAAGGCCCGGTACGCACGCGGCGGTGCCACGATGGCATCGAACGACGACTAGCGCGAGTTCGCGAGCTGCAGCGTTACGGGTTTCGATCCGGAGCAAATGCATCGAGGATCATGCGAACGCCCTCTGAGACTTGTGGGTCGTTGCGTTGCCAGTCACAGGTTCCGACGACCCCGGCTTTTCAGCCACGCCAAATCAGTTGCCCCAAGACTAACTGTGTGGCCCGTCCCCGCGCCTTCGCAAGCTACCGAAGTGTTCGATGAAGCCAGAAAAGCATGGGTCGCTGAGTTCGCGCAGACGCTTGGCATGCGCCTCGGTGTCTCGGCGAATTTGATCGGGGCAGATGCGCCCCTGTTCGGCAGCGATTTCTTCGCGGTGTCCTGGGACGTCGAGCCAGCGTTCGATCATCGGAGGGTCGACCTCAAGGTGAAACTGGAACCCATAGGCGTTTGCTCCGAAGCGAAACGCTTGGTTCGAACACGCCGGGGACGTTGCGAGGTGGACCGCGCCTTCCGGGATCTCGAACGTGTCGCCGTGCCACTGAAAGATTTTTTCGCGCGTTTCGAAGTGGGCGAACAGCGGGTCTTCCCGGCCGGCGGTTGTCGGTTCGACGTCGTACCAGCCAATTTCTTTTTCACCGTTGGGACGGACTTGAGCGCCAAGAGCTTTGGCGAGTAGCTGGGCCCCAAGGCAAATGCCCAGTACCGGCATCTCGCTCGCGATCGCTTGTTTGAGGAGGCGTATCTCGGTCTTCAAGTGGGGGAACGCATCCACCTGGTCCACGTTCATGGGGCCGCCCAGAACCACGATGCCGTGGTACCCCTCGAGCGAAGGTTCTGCGTGAGGATCACGCCCGAAGTTGATGTAATGATTGCGAAAACCATGGTTTCGCAACAGCGGGTCGAGGGTCCCCAGCAGTTCGTGTGCGACATGTTGGAAGATGAGGAGTTTCGGCATGTAGAGAGTCCCGCTGATCTCGAGAGAATACTTGGGTCCGGCGGTGCGTCGAACAAGCGTGCAAGGACAGATAGAAGAAGCATGATAGTAGCTGTAATCGCTTTGCCGAGCGCGACCTGTCATGAGCTTGCCCGCAAACTCGAACCCACGAGGACCGACCGTTGCAACCGACTGTAAATCGACGTTCCCCGCGTCCCACTACAGCCCTTTCGATTCGAATGCAGGTCTCGGGTGCTTTTTTGCAAGCACTGGTGTTTGCGACGATCGGTGCGGCAACTGCTGCAACGCAGAGTGCTTCGGCAGACGATTTGTCCGCCTCCGTCGCACTGTTTTCGGCCGGCAACGGCAGCATTCCACAAAGCTGGGAGTCCATGACCTTCCCAAAGGTGAAGAAACACACGCACTACAAGGCGGTACGCGAGACGGAGAACGGCCCGTGGATTGTCGAAGCGTCGAGTCAGGCGGGTGCTGCGGGACTGATGCATCGGACGCAGATCGACATTGCGCGCACTCCCGTACTGCGCTGGCGTTGGAAGGTCGAAGGTGTTCTCATAAAAGGGGATGCAAGAATCAAAGAAGGTGACGATTACCCGGCCCGGGTCTACTTGATCTTCGATCCCGACCTAGACGAGCTGACATTCTTTCAAAGGGCCGGACTGCGCGTGGCGCGCGGGCTTTATGGCGACGTGCCCGGTCGCGCGATCAGTTATTTGTGGGCCAGCCAGCTCGAACAGGGCGCGGTGGTCGACAGTCCGTACGCAGGCAGCTTCGCGAAGCTCGTCGCAGTGAAGAGCGGTAATGCTGACGCGGGGGCGTGGCACGTGGAAACCCGCGACGTCGCTGCCGACTACCGCCGCCTCTTCGGCAGCGAACCTGCACCGCTCGTTGGGGTCGCAATTATGACCGACAGCGATGACACCAAGGAAGACGTCCGCGCCTGGTACGGCGATATTCGGTTTCTGTCTCGAGATGAGCTGTCTCGCGAGGAACTGTCTGGCGAAGGCGCGCTGGACGCGAACTAGGCGACGAAGGGAATCGTCTGCGGTCCTTGTGGAAGAACGCACAAACGCGCGTCCGGGCCGGCATCCGCAAGCGTGCGTTCAATCGTTTCACTCACGTCGTCCGCCGGAAGCATATGCGCGCGTGCGACCTGCTCCCGAGTCAGCCCTTCGCTTTTCAAATACACCTGGGCGCGCATTTGCACGAGTGCTTGAACTTGAACCTGCCATTGGTCGGGGACGCCGAAGTCGGGCGCGTCGATCATTTCGAGAAGCTCGGCTGGGCTCCCGCGTCGGCCGAGAAGCTCAGAGAAAGAACCGTGTTCCGGCAATCCTTCGCTGCACTCTGCAGCGCAAATAATGCTGCCGCCCTCGGCGACGACCCGATGTGCCGCGCGCATCCCTTTGACCGACTGATACAGGTTCTGGTCAAGCGGATACCCAGAGTTGGTCGTGACCACGACCTCAAATGGAGCGTCGACCGCCTGCATGGCGCACGCCTTGGCGCGTTCGCATGCGAGCGCGTGCTCGGCGAATAGCTCGCCGGCGAAGACCCCGGTGATCTGTTTGTCGCGGTTGAGCACCACGTCGATGCTGAAGTCGACCCCCGTCGCTTGTGAAATGGCGCGAATGTCGTCGTGGATCGGATTGCCGTGCGTGATGCCCCAGATCGCATTCGGGTGTCGAATCCGGTCTGAACTGTGCAGGACCATGATGGTTTCGAGCCCCGCGAGTCCGGGGGCCACAAGTTTTGGCCCTCCACTAAAGCCCGCGAACAAATGCGGCTCGACAAAGCCAGTCGTGATGCGCACGTCGGCTTCCACCCAGGCGCGATTCAGTAGAACTGGAACACCATTGCCTGCGTCGGGCAAGCGAATCAGACTCTTCGTGTCACGGCCATCGTGGTTGAGAATGGGATAGTTCCCCGCGATCTCAGGGCCAAGCATGTCGACAAGTTCTGCTTCGGTGTTCGCACGGTGGGTGCCCGTGGCGATCAAGATCACAAAGTCTTCCGGGGGGATGTGGGGTAGAGCCTCGAAAATGGCGGACAGCATTTCGGCGCGAGGCTGAGGCCGGGTGATGTCGCATACTGAAATGGCGACCCGCTGTCCTTTTGACACACAGTCGCGCAGAGGACGAGAATTCGTGGGGTTCTCAACGGCTTGTCGGAGCAGGGCTGCGGGGTCGGTTGCTCCGGGGACGTGGGTGGGTTCGATCACCGTCGTCACGGCTTTAGGCACTTCGATCTCAAGTCCAGTTCTGCCGTAGTCGAGAATAAGCCGTTTTTTCAGCGTGCCAGTTGCCATGGCGCTGGAGTCTACGGTTCTGATGCTTTTGAAGCTCGCAGCGAGGGAACTTGGCCTTGAGATTCGGGGTCTACTCGCTCGAGAATTTCATGATCGGTCCGCTGTTTACGGCGACACCGACGCAGAGATAGGCGTGACATTCGCGCGATCTTGCTAAACTCTGCACCCGCGGATGGGACGCCGTGATGGTGGACTTGAAACACGCGGCCAATGAAAAGTTAAATGACTCGGTAGACGGCGCGATGAACGCCACGTGACATCCGCGACCGGAACCAACGACCAACAAGCGACGTTCGGCAAACCCCAGCTCCAGTGCCCGTGTGCACTCGGGCGGTGTCGCATAGGGAGATGAAAAGAACGATGAGTGCCGGGGACCTAGGCGAACAAATTCAATCACATTCGAAAGTAGTCAGAGATCTCGTCAGCGAGGTTGGGAAAGTGCTCGTCGGCCAGGAAGACATGGTGGCGAGACTTTTGATGGGGCTGCTTTCTGGCGGACACGTATTGCTCGAAGGCGTGCCCGGTCTTGCGAAGACCTTGATGGTGAAGAGTCTCGCCGAGGCTCTCGATACGGACTTCTCTCGCATCCAGTTTACGCCGGACATGCTTCCCGCCGACGTAGTTGGGACCGAGGTGTTCAACCCGAAAGAAGGGACCTACAGCGTTAAACAGGGCCCGATTTTTTCGAACATCGTGCTCGCGGACGAAATTAATCGCGCTCCCGCCAAGGTGCAGGCCGCCTTGCTTGAGTGCATGCAAGAACCGCAGACGACCATTGGCGCAGAGACATTTCAACTCGCCGATCCCTTCCTCGTGCTGGCCACCCAGAACCCGATCGAGCAGGAGGGGACGTACCCCCTTCCGGAAGCCCAGATCGATCGCTTCATGATGAAGGTGTTGATCACGTATCCAAGCGCTGACGAAGAGCGCAAAATAATCGACCGCATGGCGGGCGGCGTTCCGAGCGCCGAAATTCAAAAGGTGGCGACCGTCGAACAGATCATCGCAGCACGCGAAGTCGTCGAGCAGATTTTTGTCGACGAGAAGGTGCGCAGCTATATCGTGGAACTCGTCCGGGCCACGCGTGATCCGGTGGGAGCAGGGATCGCGAAGCTCGATGGTTTGATCGAAATGGGTGCGAGCCCCCGCGCTTCCATCTGGTTGATGAAGGCCGCAAAGGCCCAGGCGTTCATGGAGGGGCGAAGTTACGCGACACCTCACGACGTAAAGTCTCTGGCTCCTGACATCCTGCGGCACCGGGTTGCACTCAGCTACGAGGCCGAAGCCGAAGGGCAGGGCGCGGACGACATCATCGCCATTATTCTCGACAACGTCCTGGTTCCGTAAAGGCCGAAGCGAATCATGCTAACCCGGGAAATCATCCGGCGTGTTCGCGAGATCCAAGTTCGGACCGGCCGCCAAGTGGCCGACGTACTTGCGGGCGAATACGTCTCCGTGTTCAAAGGCACGGGCGTCGAATTCGACGAAGTGCGCCCCTATGTGCCTGGGGACGACGTGCGTTCGATCGATTGGAACGTCACGGCCCGCACGGGCGAACCGTTCATCAAGCGCTACGTCGAAGAGCGGCAACTCACGATCATGATCATGGCAGACGTGTCGGCGTCTCAAGACTTTGGCTCGGAATCTCGTTCCAAGCGCGAGGCTGCGGCCGAGCTGTGTGCGCTACTTGCTTTTTCGGCCATTAAGAACGACGACAAAGTTGGCTTGACCCTCTTCCACACCGAAGTCGAACAGTACATCCCGCCCCGCAAAGGGCAGAAGCACGCACTCCGGGTGGTACGGGAAGTCTTGGCGCACGGGCTCGACACCACTGACGAGACCCCGTCAAAAGTCCCGTTTTGGAAGCGGTGGCTTGAAGCCCCGAGCAAGAACCTTCCGTTCTCGAGTGACGCGGGCTTTCAATTCCCCAAGAAACTTCGCCCGCCGCGCGAGGGAACGCGCATCGCTACCGCGCTTGAGTTTTTGATGAGCGTTCGTTCGAGAAAGTCGGTGTGCTTTTTGGTGAGTGACTTCATCGACGAAGGTTACGAGCGCGCGCTCGTGGCCGCGAATCGCAAGCATGACGTGATCGCGGTCTTGATCTCCGATCCCCGCGAACTCGAATTTCCCGCGATCGGTCTCGTCGCGTTGCGAGACGCCGAAACTGGCAAAGTCCGGGTTGTGGACACTTCG
>JASDVE010000356.1:0-10545 GCA_041891195.1 Myxococcota bacterium
GTATAGAGCTCATGGTTAAAGCAAGAGTCGCGACTCCAGCACCCCAAGATGAAGGTGATTCTTCACAACACGTTTCCCGTCGTGGAGCGCCGCGACGAAGACGCCTACAAGGCGACCAAAAAGTACATCGACGAAACCGACGACCTTGAAAGCGTGCTCGTAACCTTTACGCGTATTGACGCTTGTTCGCATTGGGAAGGTGTGGCTTCTGATGTCTACAACGAGTTGTTGTTGGTTCAAGACAAATACATCGAAGAACTCAGCGAGGCGTATCTCGCGAAGGTGCCGGACGGGACCATCCTTGTCGCTTCTGACCACGGCATGGTGAACGTCACCGAACAAGTCAACATCAACCTCGAACGCGAGATTGGGAACCCCAAGGCGAACGACTACGCGTACTTCACCGAGGGCACGATTCTCCGGGTGTGGTGCAAGCGCGACGCGACGCGCGAAAAGATCACAACCTATCTTGATGGCGTTGCTGGCATGGAGCAGTTGTGCGACGAAGACCGCAAAGAGTTCGGCATTACGAATCCGAATTTCGGCGACCTGATTTACCACACCCATGAAGGCCACCAGTTTGTTCCGAGCTTCTGGGGCCCCAAGCCTTCGGTCGGGATGCACGGCTATCACCCGCGCTACGAAAGCCAACACGGGATCTGCCTGAGTTCACGTCCGGGTGACTTCGATGGCAAGGTGTCGGCGACCGACTTCTACAACGTGCTGTCGGGATACCTCGGCACGGCGTAGCGACGAGACTGCTCCAAGGTTTTTTCTTGCAACTCGGCTGTTGCGCGAATGGCTTGGTTCAACCTCATTGCGATCAATCGAGCGTGCCGTCTCGTAAGTACTTCGCGTGCTGTTCCGCGGCGGACGAAAAGGCTGTCCATTGTTGCCTTCGTCGGTCTGCGCCTTCGATGTAGCGGGCGCGGGCTTCGCGGTCGTAGAGCAAGGTTTCGATCCCGTCGGCAATCTGGTCCGGCGCACTCGGGTCGACGAGGAGGGCTTCGCCATTTGCGAACTCGTCGGGGACCCCGGCGATGCGCGTCGCGACAACCGGGATCTTCCGCACCAACGCTTCGTCGATCGAACGCGGCACACCTTCGGGGTGCGTCGACGTCGGCATCACGAGGGCATGGGCTCCGGCGAAAAAGGCTGCCATTTCTTCCCGACTTTCGACCCAGCCGTGAAAATGAACATGATCCGCGATGCCGAGGTTGCTCGCGTGCGCTTGGAAGTTCGCGAGGTCCAGGCCGTCGCCGAGCACGTCGATGTCGATCTTTGCGTTGGGGCGCCGGTCGAGCACCATCTTTAATGCCGAAGAGAAGTCGTTCATGCCCTTTGATTCGACGAGGAGCCCGATATAGAGCAGGCGTCGGGGCGCGTCGTCTTCGAGGGGAACGTCTTCGTTTATCTTGCCTGCCTGCATGTGGCCCAGGGGCACGGTTTCGATGACGCGGTCGTTACAGCGTCGCGCCAGGCTTGCGAGTCGTCCGCCGCGGGCGATCACGCCGTATGCCTGACGCATTGCACCCTCGTAGGCGTGGCGAAACATGAACTTCCAGCCCGGCCATTTGTTCGCGACAGTTTCTTTGTCGTTCAGGGTGACTTCGTAGTCGCCTGCTAGATATACGACGAAGCGTTTCATCAGCAGCTTCGCAATCGGGAGTGTTGGGACCAGCGTCATAACCTGGGGCAGAAAGAAGACGCCGTAGGGCCGGTCGATGATGGTGCGGAGAAAGAGCCATGTGTTTCGAAGCGTTCCCCGCGCGGTGGTGTCGACCGCGACGACGGTGACCTTCTCGGGATCGAGGACGCCCTTTACCCTGGTGTTGGTGCCTTCGAGCACAACACCCCACGTGCCCGAATAGTCGACGAACCAAACGAGATGTCCCAAGCGGTCCGAGAGTTCGTGGAGATAGTCCGCGATCGGAACCTTGGTGACATACTCACCGGCCGGCCCGCGTTCGAGGTTGCCCCCTCCGATGACCAAAATTTCTGTTCGCTTCGCCATCAGGATTTGGATTCCAGGCTTGCGCGTCTACGCGCGCCATTGGCAGCGCGCTATGAAAGCGCATGCGGTTGAAAGGGCGGTGATAATGCATCGCCCTAAAACCGACTGCAACCGCACCCGCTATACTGCGTCGACTATGCGGATCCTCATTACAGGTGGCGCGGGCTTCATCGGCAGCCATATCGCAGATGCATGCCTATCGGCGGGACACGACGTTCTCGTTATCGACAATCTCTTGACCGGGCAGCGCAAGAACGTTCCAACGGCAGCGCAGTTTGAAGAAGGTGATATTCGCGACGCATCTTTTGTCGGCAAGACGATCGCAAGCTTTCGCCCCGACGTCCTAAGCCACCAAGCTGCACAGACAAGCGTTGCGATCAGTGCGCGCGAACCCGTGCTCGACGCCGACATCAACATCCTGGGTACGCTCAACCTTTTGAACGCGTGCGTCGCGAACAAGGTCGGACAGATCATCTTCGCGAGTACGGGCGGAGCGATCTACGGAGAGGTCCCGGACGGGAAACGTGCCGCACTCGACTGGCAGCCGCGTCCACTCAGCCCATACGCGTGTTCGAAGTTTGCGGTCGAGGGCTACCTCGTTTGCTTCGCAGCCGAACACGGCCTGCGCTCGACAGTGCTCCGCTACGCGAACGTATACGGCCCGCGTCAAGACCCGCACGGCGAAGCCGGGGTCGTTGCGATCCTGAGCAAGCGCACCCTCCACGACGAACCCTTCAGCGTATTTGCGCGGGTCACCGAGGGCGACGACGGCTGTGTTCGCGACTACGTGTACGTGGACGACGTCGTGCGAGCCAACCTAGGCGCGATCACCGGCAGCCTTGGACACTCGATCCTCAACGTTTGCACTGGCGTCGGCACGTCGACCCGCGAACTCGCTGACCAGATCATCGGCCTCACCGGTTCAAAGAGCGTGGTGAACCCGGGTCCGCGCAGGCCGGGCGACGTCGAACGCAGCGTGCTCGATCCGGGCTCTCCGCCGCCGCTCGGTAAGACGACTTCGCTCGAAGACGGACTGCGCGCCACCGTCGATTGGTTCCGTACGTCGTAGCCCGGGCGAGTTCTTAGGTTTCGCTAGAGCCTCGACCTAAGTATCCCAGGACGATTTGAACTGTGCGTTCGCGTTCGCTTGCGTTGAACATCGCGAACCAGACGAGAGTCATGAAGAGCGCGACGACTGCAACGCGATATGCGATCAGAGCCTCTGTGGCTTCGATCGCAACCAGTTGAAGCGCGAGCCCCGTAACGGCAGCGAGAAGTACCATCGCCGCCGGCCGCATCATGCCAAAACGCATCGGGTAGACCTTGTACGCAAAGGCCACGTAGGAAATCGACTGGGCGAGTTTTCCGAGAAGTGCGCCGTATGCCGCGCCCAAAATCCCAAACGGTTGCACGAGTAGCCAGATCGATCCCGCGCTCGCCACGATACCGACGATGTAGCTGTACATCGTGTATCGGGTCTGCTTCGACAGGGTGATCCCGACACCCGCGATGTGGGAAATGTTCTGGATCACGAGGCCGAGCATGAGAGGCAGCGCGACAACGTGGCCGGGCAAATACCGCGCTGAGGCGACGAGTTCGATGATGGGCTCCACCATGGAAATCATGATTACGCTCACCACCACAAGGCCGGCCGTCATCAAGATGAGACCGCGATTGTAAGTCTCTTCGGCGTTGGGCTCTTTGTAGATGGCCAGCGTAAAGGGCACCCAGGCCGTCGATATCGCTTGGATGGGCAACATCAACATGAACGCGTAGCGATAGCCAATCGCGTACAGACCGTTTGCGTCGAGGCCGACGTAGTTCGCGATCATGATACGATCGACCGCCGGGATGAGACACGTCGCCACGGCGGTCACCATATAAGGGCCCCCGTAGCTCAACATCTTTGCGCCATGATCAAAACCGCGGGGAACCGTGATGTACCCACGACAGAACCAAAGGCCGAGCAGCGAGAAAAACCCGAAGCCGGTGAGCTGCCCGTAGAAGTATCCCTTCATCCCAAGCTCAAGCTTGAGGACGTAGAACAACGTGACGGCGATGACACCGGCCGCGGATCCGATCGAAATCAGGATGAACTTCGAACGATCGAACGTCCACTTCAAAAGATTTGACGAAAAGCGCACGAGCACGACGAACGGAAAACTCAACACCATGACGCGGAAGAAGTCGGCGTACTCCTCCATGCCGTAGACCGCTTCGAGCAGACGTCCCGCGTTGAACCACACCAGCGCCGTGACGGCCGTGCAGAGGAAAAGCTCGGTAAACAACGCTTGGGAGATGATCTGTTTGCGTTCTTCGGGGTCTTCGGTTTCGTAGAAGTAGCGTGCGATCGAGCTGTCCTGGCCCATGATGATAAAGGCGATGAACGCGGTCCCGAGCACCATCATCCCGTCGAGGGCGCCGTATTCTGCTTTTGAGAAGAGGCGGGTGAGGAACGGCAGCAAGAGCAGGTTGAGCAGCGAACTCAGCGCTGCGGCGCTCCCGTAGACGACGGAATCCTTCGCAACGAACGCGAGGCGTTCGCGGATCGAACCGGAGCGGAGCTGCTTGAATCTCTCTTCAGACATGAATCAGCCTGGAAACCTTAGTCTTGAAATGGAGTCACGTTTTAGTCTGAATTGAACTCGATCTTAATCCGATCTTAATCCGATCTTAATCCGATCTTAATCGATGAAGCGTCTCATCCAGAGTTCGAGATTGGTCCACTTCCAGATTTCATTGTTGATGTCGATCTCGTGGGCTTTGTGTTGTTTGAACAGGCTGCGCGCTCGGTCGGTGTCGACAAAGCCACGTTCTGCAAAGCTGTCCGACATGACGACGTCTTCCACCAAGGGCGCCAAGTCTTCTCGGAACCACGAATCTTGGGGTGTCGAAAAACCGAGCTTACTGTGTCGCAGTCGCACCGCGTCGGGCATGAGCCCTTTGGTTGCGTCGCGCAGTACCCGCTTGGTGACGCCATTGTGGATCTTCTGTTCATCGGGCATCGCCATGCAGAATTCGACCAAGTTGTGGTCGAGGAACGGAACGCGAGACTCGATCGAATGCGCCATGGAGTTTCGGTCGCCGTGACGCAAGAGCCTGGGGATGCCGTACGAGATGCTGCTGTGGAGATCACCTTCAAACACGTTGCCGGACGCCCAGTCGTAGTAGGCGTCGCGCCGTCGCACCACGTCGGGGTGTACCACCATGGCCTTGCCAAATTTGTCTGAAACCCAGTTGGGGTATTCGGGTTTGTTTACGAGCGATCGAAGCGCGTTCTTGAGCGCGACGGGTGTCATCACCGAAGCGACCTGAGATGCAAGTGCGCGAGTCGCGTAACCGTGAAGCTCTTGGCAGCCCGCCAGTTCTTTTTTGAGACGCGCAAACTTGCCCTTCAAGAGAAGGTTTGCGAAATACGTGGTGAAGTAACGGTGATAGCCGCCAAGGGTTTCGTCACCCCCCTGCCCGTCGAGTGTCACCTTCACGCCGACGTCGGTCGACGACTTGACGAGTTTGAACACGCGCCACTGGGCGTAAATGCTTGTGCCTCCGAACGGCTCTTCGTGATGCCAAAGGAAATCGTCGAGTTCGTCCAACAGGTCAGCACCCGTTGGAAACGTTGTGTGGGGCACACTCCCGGTGGCGTTGACCACCTCGTCAATCCACTGGCCTTCGTCGTGGCGCGGGTCTTGGTAGCGCGCAGAAAACGTGCTCTGCATGTCGCTGCCGGCGATCTTGAGGCCGTCTTCGCGCATCAACTTGTCGACCACGCATGCGATCGCGGAGGAGTCGAGCCCACCACTCAAGCAAGTTCCGACCGGTACATCCGCGATCAAGCGGTAGCGAATTGAGCGCGTGAACTGTTCGCGAAAGCCTTCGGCGTAGTCGTCGCTCGAAAGTTTGATCTTGTTTTTTCCGTAGGGCAGTTCGTAATAGCGTTCGATTGAAAGATTGCGCCCGTCGAGATCGATGGTGAGATGATGGCCAGGTGCGAGAGGCACGATGCCTTCATATAAAGTCTGAAAGATGTCGTCGGTACCTCGCACAAGGTACGTGTACAGGGTGGGCAGGTTCGGAGCCGGTTTCACAATGCCCGACTGAAGCAACGCTTTGATCTCAGACCCGAAGACGAAGCCTTCGTGATTATGGGCGTAGTAGAAGGGCTTGATGCCGAAGCGATCGCGCGCGCAGAAGAGCTTGTTGCGATTTCGATCCAGGATCGCGATCGCGAACATGCCGTTGAAGCGCACCAGACAATCCGCGCCCCACTCTTCATAGGCATGGAGTACGACCTCGGAGTCTGAGTCCGATGAAAAATGATGGCCGAGGTCCGTGAGGTCTTTCCGGACACTCGCATAGTTATAAACTTCGCCGTTGTAGAGCATCCAAAGACTTTGGTCGGCGTTACAAATTGGCTGATGGCCGCCGGCCGACATGTCGATGATCGAAAGCCTGCGGTGCGCGAGTGCGACACTGGCCTGGCCGCGGACGCGCTCGGGTTCGAGCGGTTGTTCGGGACAGTAGGGTGCGGCGTGTGAAAACACCGAGGCAGGCGTGTCGTCACCGCCGAAGATCTGGATGTTGCCGCTCGCGGGGTCCGCGAGCAGGTAGCCTTCGTCGTCGGGACCGCGGTGTGCGATCGAACGCCCCATCGCACGAATCGTGGTGGGGTCTACGGGTCGGCCTTCGCTGCGGATGACGCCTGCGATCCCGCACATTTTTGGACACCCCCACGGCAGCTCGCCCGGCACACCCGGACCGCCACCTCCCCTGAAATCCCCATCGGACGCTTCGAGCCCAATCTCCAGTTTCACCCGGAAGATGGGAAAAAATGATGCAATTCAATGGGATTGGCGCTCGACCGGGCGTCGCATTGTAGAGAAATGCTGCGGTTTGCGCAGTCGCGTCCGGCCCCAACTCGCGCGATCTGAGGGCCATATTGTAAATCTGACTGCCTGTCAGATACGTTTTGGCCTTAGATAACGAGAACCCACGCCGCATCTAGGAGAGCATTATGCAGCCCGAAGACATGATTATGGTCAGCGTCGACGACCACGTCGTCGAACCTCCGGGCATGTTCCAGCAACACCTGGCCCCCGAGTACAAAGACAAGGCGCCCAAGATCGATCGCCTTCCGAACGGAGCTGACGTCTGGTTGTTCAACGGACAGAAGCTTCCGAACATCGGACTCAACGCAGTGGTGGGCCGCGCGCCCGAAGAATATGGGGTCGAGCCGACTTCCTACGATCAGATGCGCAAAGGCTGTTACGACGTCGACGCGCGGATAGAAGACATGAACGCCAATGGTGTGCTGGCGTCGCTTTGCTTTCCATCGTTCCCAGGGTTTGTGGGCCAGCTCTGGGCACGGACCGAAGACAAGAATCTCGCCGCCATTATGCTTCGCGCCTACAACGACTGGCACATTGACGAATGGTGCGGCGCCTACCCGGGACGCTTTATCCCCCTCGCGCTCCCGTGCATGTGGGATCAACAGTTGATGGTCGAAGAGGTTCGGCGCGTCGCGCGTAAAGGCTGCACCGCGCTGAGCTTCAGTGAAAACCCCGAAAAGTTGGGCTTTCCCTCTTTGCATGACGAGTACTGGGACCCGCTGTGGCAGGTGTGCACCGACGAGGGGATGGTGATCTGCATCCATATTGGTTCGGCGAGCGGCATGAGCTTTCCAACCATGGATTCCCCGGTTGACGTCATGATCACCACCACGCCAATCAGCATCGTAAACCTCGCCGCCGACCTGCTCTTCTCAAAGATCCTGCGACGCCACCCGACACTGAAGTTTGCACTCTCCGAAGGCGGCATCGGCTGGGTGCCCTACTTCCTCGAACGCGCCGACTACGTGTACAAGCACCACAAGGCGTGGACCCACCAAGACTTTGGCGACCAGCTGCCGAGCGAATGTTTTCGCGACCATATCGTCAACTGCTTTATCGACGACAAGGCCGGCATCGATCAGCGCGACAAAATTGGCGTCGAAACCATCTGCTGGGAATGCGACTACCCGCATTCCGACACGACATGGCCCAACGCGCCTGAAATTCTGTTCGACGGCTTAGGCAAAGTATCGGAGGCTGACATCAATGCGATGACTCATGAAAACGCGATGCGAGAATTTCGGTTGGACTTCACTGCAGAGCGCCCGAAAGAGATGTGCACGGTTGCGGCGTTGAGGGCTGAGTCGCCGAATGTGGATATGTCGCCGATTGTAAATGCCGGAGGGACGGCGGCCCATGAGGACGGGGATCGGGTTGTCACGGGTGGAGATATTGTGCGGCAGCTTGCTGGGGCGTTTGTTGAGCGGAGCTAGCTGTGGGGCTCGACTCTCTGTTATCTCGAGTGCCTTCTATATGTCGGTTGAATACAAGCTGCGCGCGAGGATGGAAACGAGCGCTACTTGGATTTGCGGCGGCGGATGGCGGCGGCGTGGGCGGTTAAGCCTTCTCGGGTGGCGAAGGTGTCTACGTCGTTGGCGTCTTGGGTGACGGCTTCGGATGTGTACTCGAGGGTGCTGGTGGCTTTGGTGAAGTCGTTGCAAGACAGTGGGCCGAAGAAGCGGGCGGTGCCTCCGGTGGGGAGGACGTGGGATGGGCCTGCGAAGTAGTCGCCCAGTGGCACTGGGGTGTTGGGGCCGAGGAAGATGGCGCCTGCTTGCTCGATGACATTCGCGCAGGTGTCATTGTCGCGGGTCATGATCTGAAGGTGTTCGGCGGCGAAACGGTTTGCGATTGCGCAGCTGTCTTCGAGGTCGGTTGCAAGAACGATCGCGCCGTAGGCTTTGAGCGCGGGACGGATGACGTCCGCGCGATCGAGTTGCTGGAGTTGCAAAGTGAGTTCTCTTTGCACCTCTGTGGCGAGTTGATTGCTGGGTGTCACGAGCACGGCGGAGCCAGGGTTGTGTTCGGCTTGGGCAAGAAGGTCGGCGGCGACCCAGTCAGCGGGTGCAGTGTCATCGGCGACGATGACGACTTCACTTGGGCCGGCGATCGAGTCGATGCCCACGCGACCAAAGAGTTGGCGCTTGGCTTCGGCGACGAACGCATTGCCGGGGCCCACGATCTTGTCGACCGGACGAATCGATTGGGTTCCGTAGGCCATCGCGGCAACCGCGACGGCACCCCCCAGGCGATACACTTCGCGAATGCCAAGTTCACCGGCAAGGGCCAGTGCCATCGAGTTGATTTCGCCGCCCGTTGGCGGGGAAACCATGACGACTTCTTTGACCCCAGCGACTTGCGCCGGGACCACGGTCATGAGCACGGTCGATGGATAGAGGGCTTGGCCCCCAGGCACGTAAACGGCGGCGCGTTCGATCGGTGTGTAGCGGACGCCAAGTTTGCGGCCCCCACGCTCGAGTGGCGGAGGAGCGGTGACCAAGATGTGCTGTTGGTATTCGCGAATGTTCTCGATCGCGCGGCGCATCAATGCGAGAAACTCGGGCTCAGCTTCTGCGTGGGCTTTGGCGATCCGCTCTTCGGGCACGCGCAGGTTGGCCGGGGTGATGTCTGCTCGGTCGAACTGAGACGTGAGTTTCGCTGCAGTCGCGTCCCCCCCGCTTTGGACCTGCGCGAGAATATCGGCGACAACTTGGGGGACGTCGGTGTCTCCAGTTCCCCCAGCACTCATCAGCCCGCCGCTGCGAAGCACTTTGAGAAGTGTTTCGAGTCCCGCTGCGCCGCTGGGTTCGCGCATATCGATGATTTTGAGTTCACTCATGGCTGGCGCGGATCGTACCGCGCAGATCGCGATCAGTCCCGCTTTTGCCAGCGCGATTGCGACTCAAGGCCGCTTCGCGCTGCCTGTGGTTTCATACGAAGAACCGAGCCTGTGTTAAATTGCGCGACCTGGTTCGCCCAAGAGCGCGTCGACGCGTGACGCGAGTCCATCCCGTAATCGGGTACCCAAGGAAGTCATTTGCCATGAGAAATTTTCTCAAATCGCTCTTTGGTCGAGGTGACGACCCCAGTCTCACTTCGCAAACCAAAACCGCTCCGCAGGCTCCGTTAGAACCCGTAGCCGTAGCCGCAGACCGCGCAGCAGCCAAACCCGCGCGCAAAATCGTACCCGCCGGAACGCTGGCGGAAGTTCTTGCCGAGTTGACTACTCAAGTGTGCGAAACCATGCCCGACCGGCGCGAGCCCGAAGAGATCGATGTTGAACTGCATATGTACGACGCGGGTTATGTGACATCTATTACCGCGGCCGACCTGCTTGCTTACATCGATGAGCGATACGGGCTCGACATTTCGGAAACTAAGCTCATTGGTCCGCTGCAGAACCTCGCCGCATTGGCCGCACACATTCACCAGCACGCGCCATCGCAGTAACACAATAAAATGAGTGTCATGTTTTTTCTTGGCTCAACGTTGCGTCGAACCAATTAAAATTCGCTGCCTATTCTCGCATGACCTCGCGCTTCATGCCTCCAAGGGATTAAATTGACCTGCCGGATCGCAGCGACTTTATGGTGCGATGAATTAGCGGAGAGAGTTTATGAATTACCGACACCATTTGACGGT
>JASDVE010000357.1:0-2409 GCA_041891195.1 Myxococcota bacterium
AGTCTTCGCCAGTCGTAGCCAAACAAAGTATCGAGAATCTGGCGCTCTATTGAGCGGATCGAACGACTCGCAACGAATCGTTTGAACGTGCAAACTAAACAAAAGGAAACCAACGACTATGAGTGACCCAAATCAGGAGACGGGCCCCCAAGGCAACCCCGGCGAAATTATCAATTGGCCGATGCTCAAGATCAAGTATCCGACGACGCCGGAAGCCATCGCCGCAGTTCTTCCGCCGGGCATCGAGCCGGGGGCAAACCCGAACGTCACCCTCACGGTTTACAACTTTCCGGTCAACAACGAACCCGAGTTCGGCGTCGTGACCGCGGTGGACGCCAGCTTCAACGGCAACGAAGGCCTCTACACGTTGGGCTACGGCATCGACCAGGAAGCCGCGATCTTCATCAGCCAAGAAACCAACGGGCAACCGAAGTATCCCTGCGCGATCAAGTTCTTCCGCATGCTCGATAAGGTCGAAGCCAAGTGTGAGCACCAGGGCTACACGTTCCTTGAATTCACCGGCAACGTGACCGAGACGCTCGAAAACCCCGACACGTACACCGAAGATGAATTTTGGATCAAGGTGTCGCGCAAAGTTGGCCTCGCACCCGAGATGGGATATGACTTCCCGCCTCACGTCGTGCGCGTGCACAGCACCTATGGGACTGCGCACATGGAGAAGATTGAAGGGAACCTGACCCTCAACGAGAGTCCCTGGGATCCGATCAAGGAACGGCTTCCGATCACAGGCCCGGTCACCGCACATCTCTGGACCCCGATCTTCTTGGGACGTGAAATCACCCTCGACGGCAAACTCGATCCGCAGGAATTCTGGTCCCACGTTGATGTCATTAGTGGATCACGCTGGCTTGGTCAGAACGGGGGCCCGAAGAAGGCCGCATAAGTCGACGACTCGACCCGTTGTTTGCAGACGGGAACGAAGTGAAATCAAGGTGCCGGCTCGTCGTGATCGCGCGACGGGCCGGCTCTTTGCCGTCAGGATCTTGTGTGTCAATAAGGGCCGAGCGACTCAAAGTCGTCGTTCGTCTCAAGCGCGGTCTGTCCCGTCGTTGTAGGTCGCGTACTCTACGCCCCTACGTAATACGAGTCTCGATGGAACTGTTGGAGGTACATTGGCTGAAAAGTTGGACGCAGTCGTCGTAGGCGCGGGGCCGAATGGTCTAGCGGCGGCGATCGAACTCGCGCGCTCGGGCTACAGCGTCAAGGTTGTGGAGGCCATGGGGGAGCCAGGCGGCGGAACCCACACCAAGGAACTGACGCTTCCGGGCTTCTATCACGATCAATGCTCGGCCGTGCACCCGATGGGGATCTTGTCCCCGTTCTATCGCTCGCTTCCGCTTCAAGACTTCGGCCTCGAATGGCTCACCACCGAGGCCTCCGTTGCGCATCCCCTCGACGAAGGATACGCAGTCATGCTGTATCAATCGCTCGACCGTACTGCAGACCAGTTGACTCGCGCAGACGCCCGAGTCTGGCGTTCGATCTTTAGACCGTTCTTGAAGAACCCTCACGGCTTGATCGGCGACCTATTGGGTCCGTTAAATCGAATCCCGAAGCACCCCATCACAATGGCGCGCTTCGGCATGTTGTCACTTTTGCCGGCGCGCCGGCTGGCCATGCATATGTTCGACAACGAGCGCGCCCGGGCGCTCTTTTCCGGCTGCGCAGGTCATTCCGTGTTGAGCCTCGATCACTGGATGACATCCGCCCTTGGCTTGATCTTTGCCCTGACCGCACACGTCGAAACGTGGCCCGTCGCAAAGGGCGGATCGAGGGCGATTGGCCAGGCGCTCAGCGACTACTTCGTGAGTCTCGGTGGCGAGATCCAGTGCGACGAACGGGTGACATCGCTGAACCAGCTTCCTGATTCACGCGCAGTTTTATTTGATCTGTCGCCAACTGTATTTGCCGACATCGCTCAAGACGCACTTCCAAAGGGCTACCTCAAGCGACTGCGTCGCTACCACTATGGTCCAGGCACGTACAAAATTGATTGGGCGTTGGATGGTGAAATCCCGTGGCGCGACCATCGCGTCACTACCGCTTCGACGGTCCACCTCGGCGGCACCTCCGCAGAGATTGCGCGCTCTGAAAAAGACGCCTGGGAAGGTCGCCACAACGACCGTCCCTACATGATCCTCTGCCAACAAAGTCACGCCGACCCAACGCGCGCACCGGAGGGCAAGCACACGGGCTACGCGTATTGCCATGTTCCGAGTGGAAGTGACCGAGACATGACCGACATCATCGAAGCCCAGGTCGATCGTTTCGCACCAGGTTTTCGGGACCGCATCCTCGCGCGGCACGTGACAACTCCCGGTGACTTCGAACAGTTCAACCCCAACTACGTCGGTGGTGCAGTGACGGGAGGTGCCGCACACCTTCCAC
>JASDVE010000358.1:0-2392 GCA_041891195.1 Myxococcota bacterium
ATGTTTAGCTGCACGAGTTCGGCTTCAACCGCACGCGCCCAACCCTCGAGGCGGCCCGATGCCTTCAGGGTTTCCTGCAGCTGGCAGATGAGTGGAAGTGCGTTGCGGGACTGCACGCCGAGGAGTTCGATGCATTGCAGGAGGTGCTGCGTCGCACGTTCTGGGGCGCGTAGGTTTTTGTGCCACAACGTTGCAGCTTCTACGTGAAGGGAGCCTTTCACCGTTGCGTCGGTGCCCGGACAGTGGATGCGCTTTTCGATCACTTTCACGCGATCCGCGTGGCGGCCGAGCACAGCGTACAGGCGGTCTAGATCGGCGAGTATTTGCGCGACTTGTTCGTGCTTGTCCGGTTCAGTGCCTAGATCAATTTCGAGTGCCGCGTAGAGCGTCTGCGCGGCACGGGCGGGTGAATCGAGGTGGCCTTCGAGTACGTTCGCAATTTCGCGATGCAGATCATGCCGTGCGCGGTCGTTGTCGACGAAAGCCAGTTGCGCTTCGAGGGCGCGCAACCGTGCTTCATGTCGCCCCGCTTCGCGGTGTATGTTCGCGACTTGGGCGTGCACACTTGCGTCTTCGGGGTCGAGCGCAAGTAAACGATCGAGCCACGGAAGCGCCGCGTCCTTTGAAATTTCGCGCGTGGCAACGTTGATTGCGCGTTCGATGATGTCACGGTGTGCGTCGGGACTGGTGTGTTGGAGTTCGAGAAATAGACAGTCGAGCAACTCATTCCATCGTTCCAGTTTTGCCAGGATGGTGGAGATGTTTTTGCGGACACTCGCGGACGAGGGATTAATGCTCGACGCTTCACGATATAAATCCAAGGCGGTCAAAGCATCGTCGAAGGGGCCCGCCGTAAGGTTGGCTTGTTGTTCGAGTAGTGAGGCCCGGGTGGAGGGCGCGTTGGTGTTTGCGAGGCCGCGCTCGAGTAAAACTCGTGTTGTGTCGTATCGAGCCTGATCTCGCGTGAGATGAAGAGCGAACACAAACGCTTGCGGGTGATTTGGCTGCGCTTCGAGAATTTGCTCGAACGCCGTAAGTGCTTCTTCTTGCTGTTCAAGTGGGCCTGCAAGAAGTGTTGCCCGTTCGAGGAGAGCGGGAATCGCAGCATCTCCGCTGTGACGGCCGGACTGCAGTTTTAATAGCTCGGCGAGGGGGCCGACATTCCCGAGTTTGCGGTACAGCTCACGGAGTGCAGATTGTGCGTCCAGATTTTCTGGGCACGCCTCATAGACGTCATGGTACGCGTCGGCGGCGACGGAAAATTGATTGTCTTCGCGTAACGTATCGCCGACTTTAAGCATCCAGCTGGCGCGTTCTTCCGTAACATCACACGCGTCGGCAGCGCGCCGCGCAAGCGCGACGAAGTCTTCGTGTCTTCCGAGGCGTAGGTACAGATCAGCCAGGGGCCGTGAGACCGTTGCGTCGACTCTGGCGTCAAGAGCCACAGGCTCAAGTACTGAAACTGCAGCTTCAAGGTTGTCCAGCATATCCGCCTCAATTGCGGCAATGCGCAGGCGCAGCGAGAGCCCCGTCGACGAGTCGGTCGTGTTCGATTCCGTTTGGGACAGGCATGCGTCGAGTCGGCTACGAAGCAAAGCAACCATTTTTTCAGGCTGGTTCTCGCGTTCATAAAAGTCGAGCAAAAACTCAGTGGCTTCGGCGTGCCCCGGGTCGATTGCCAGCAACCGTTCGTAATGTTTGCTTGCGCCTTGAGTCCGCCCGGGAAGTTTGGCGGACAATCGTGTGGCCCGGGTGCAGAGCATGGTTTCGCGTTCTGCGTCGAGATCCAATGCCAGCTCACATTCCGTCACACGCAGGACATCTTCGTTGCGGTCGACATCAGAGTACAAGATGGACAGGCTTTGCCAGATCGCATGGCGTTCAGGCGCGAGTTTACCTGCTGCTTCGAAATGCTCGATGCTACCGTCGGGATCGTCGAGTCGATCTCGACAAAGTCGTGCGAGTTTTTCGTGATGCGCGAGATCGGCGTTGTCGTTTCCGACCCCGAGGCGCTTCGTGAGAAGCTCGCGCAATGCTTCCCAATCACCGCAGCGGTTGAGCAGCTGTTCGAGTTGCGCGTTGGCCTCGACCGCCATTTCGGGCACTTCGCACGTGTTCGCGAGCGCGGTTAGTACGTCGCGGGCTTCGTCGAATGCGCCTAGGGTTTGTTCAAGGAGTGCTGCGCGTTCGAGGTTCATTGTGGCGCTGGCCGTTGGGTTCGACTCTTCGCGCGCCAATTCCTCAAGCAATTCGACCAGCCCTTCGGTGTCATGGCATAGTCGCAGAGAACGCTTGAGCCCTTCTGTCGCGATGGGATCGTTCGCGTCGTGTGCGCGCAAGGATTTGAAAAGTGCCGCCGCTTCTTCGAACTTTCGCAGGTCCTGAAGTAGAA
>JASDVE010000359.1:0-913 GCA_041891195.1 Myxococcota bacterium
GCTGGCAGCGCCTTTTGTGCTGGCGGCGCCTTCATTGCTGGCAGCGCCTTCCATTGCTCGTGCTGAAGTGGGGACGCAGGCGCCTTTTACTCGGGTTGTGATCGACGCCGGGCATGGTGGCAAGGACGAAGGCGCGATCGGCGTTAATGGGATCCTGGAGAAGAATCTCGTTCTCGATGTTTCCGAGCGCTTGACGCAACTTCTCCAAGCCGAAAATTTGATGGTCATCCTGACGCGGGAAAAAGATCGTTTTGTTCCCCTCGAAGTTCGTACGTCTCGGGCCAATGACGCGCGCGGCGACTTGTTCGTTTCGATCCACGCCAACGCCGCCAAGAGTCGCAAGGCGCGGGGCATTGAAACCTACTTCGTGTCTCTCGAGGCCAGCGACAGTGCTTCGAGTCTGGTGGCGGAGCGAGAAAACCAAGCCCTCGGGCGCAGTGGTCCCGCGGCGCTAGCGCAGGACCCCTTCCTCGCCCTGCTTGGAGACATGATCAGCACCGACCACATGGCGGACTCCAACGCCTTCGCGAAATTGGCCCAAGCCGAACTTGCCCAAGTCGTCGAAGAGTCTTCCCGGGGTGTGAAACAGGCACCGTTCGTCGTTTTGATGGGCGTGCAGATGCCGGCAGCGTTGATCGAGATCGGGTTTCTCAGCAACAAAGAAGACGCGTCTTCGCTTCGGAACAAAGCCCACCGACAGGAAATCGCCGAAGCACTCGCACGTGCGGTCGTGGCTTTCGGAAAGCGGTACGATGCGCGGCGCGGCCTGGACTCTCTCGCCGACTGACGAACAAAAACAATCCATTTCATATATATGCCGCGCGGAGATCCGCGCAGCCAATGCCTTTACGCGACGCGTGGGGCTGGAGACGCAATGAGAAAAGACGGACGGGCGCTGGACCAACTGCGCGCC
>JASDVE010000359.1:947-8844 GCA_041891195.1 Myxococcota bacterium
GAATTGATTCCCGACTTCACCGCCAACCCGCTGGGCTCGGTGCTTTGCAGCATGGGGAATACCAAGGTGTTGTGCACAGTTTGCGAAGAAAGCGGCGTCCCGCGTTGGCTCAAGGGCAGTGGAGATGGATGGGTGACCGCCGAATACTCCATGTTGCCCGGTTCGACCGATCGTCGGAACGATCGCGAAAGCAGCCGGGGAAAAGTGGGCGGACGCACGATGGAAATTCAGCGACTCATCGGCCGAAGCTTGCGCGCGGTCGTGGACCTGCGCGCTTTGGGTGAGCGTACGCTTTGGGTCGACTGCGACGTATTGCAGGCCGACGGAGGAACTAGAACCGCTTCGATTACGGGTGCCTATGTTTCCCTCGCGATTGCGTGCGGTCGCTTGCTTGCGGACGGCCAGATCAAGACCAACCCCCTGCGCGACGTTGTGAGTGCGATCTCGGTAGGCATCGTGGGCGGCGAAGCGATGCTCGACCTTCCTTACGAAGAAGATGTACGCGCCGACGTCGACATGAACGTGGTCGGGACCGGCAGCGGCGACTTGATTGAAGTGCAGGGCACCGGAGAAGGCGCGGTGTTTAGCGAAAAACAACTCCACGAACTCACGTCTCTCGCGCTGGGCGGGTTGGTAGAGCTCGGGAAAATTCAGACTACGGCGATCGAAGCGGCACTTTCTGGAAGCGCGCATGGCTAGCGAATCGGCAGTCTGGGTCGTCGCAACCGGCAACGCGGGGAAGCGCGTCGAGTTCGAGCAAATTCTTGCCTCGTCGGGCATCGAAATCCGAAACCTCAGCGGCTTCGGCGATGTGTCGTTTCCAGAAGAGGGCACGGACTACCGAGAGAACGCCATCGAAAAGGCGCGTGCTGCGGCGAGTCAGATCGGAGAAATTGCGGTCGCTGACGACTCGGGCATCGAGGTCGCTGCGCTAGACGGAAGACCCGGTCCCCTGTCCGCACGCTACGGAGGCGAGGGACTCGATGACAAAGGTCGCGTGCAAAAACTACTCAGTGAACTCGACGCACTGGATGCCAAAGACCGAAGCGCACGCTTCGTCTGTTATGCCGCCTTGTCGACGCCGGAGGGTGACACGGTCGTTTCATACGGCGAATGCACCGGACTTATTTTGCCGGCACCGGCAGGTGAAGGTGGCTTCGGCTACGACCCCGTGTTCAAGCCCGATGGGTACGACGTGTCGATGGCACAGATCGACCTCAAGGCGAAGAATGCGATCTCTCATCGTGCCAGGGCGCTGCACGACTTGCTTGCGCGATGGTCCGGAATAGAGAACACGCCCGACCCAAGCGGAAGGCCGGGGCGTTGAAGGTTTTCTGAAACTCTCGGGTAAGCGGCTTCGGCCTCCACCCTCAATGGGCCTTCATCTAGGTGTCGTTCGGCGGCAATCGTCGCGCTGTTCAGGATCGCGCGCTTAGTCGCGAGGCCTCCTCGCGATTTGGCCAGATGGTAGGACTGGGGGTCGTCTATGGGGTTCTGGCCAACGGTCGATGGCAAGGCTCGAAATCGTCGCTCTCGCGCTGGCTATCGCTAGCGTTTCGCAACGCAGGGCCGCAGCATCGGATCCGAGTTTCGCCGTGTGCATTCTCTGTCGGGCAGACTCCTAGACGAAAGACACCGCAAGGGTCGAACATAACACCGCGAGGGCGGCGGCCGTCCCCGCCAAGGGCAACTGCGTGCGCACGTGATCCATCATGTCGCAGCCCGTAAACATGCTCGACAAAATGGTGGTGTCTGAGATCGGCGAACATTGATCGCCAAATACAGCGCCGCCCAACACCGCACCGAAACAGATCTGGATGTATGTCGGGTCGGGAAGGACCGACCAAGCAAGGGGCATCGCGAGCGGGAACACCACTGCGTAGGTGCCCCACGAAGTCCCGGTCGCGAACGCGATGATCATGCAGAGCAGTGTCAGCAGACCGGGTAACGCCATCGGTGGAATACCGTCTCCACCAACCGAAACCAAGAACGCTGCGGTATCGAGACTCTTCGAAACTTCGGCGATGGTCACCGCGAGCCCGAGAATAATTGCGCCAACCGTCATCTTCCCACAGCCATCAATGAACCCTTTGATCACGCGACCGAGTGGCATGCCACGTACGCCAGCAACGATCATTGCGGAGAGCACCGACAACATGAAGGCTTCGTTGACATAGCTTCCGAGCCCAGCCATGACCGGGACAATATTGACCCCGAGCAGGACGCCGAGGGGCAGAAGAAAGTCGGCGAGGCTCGGGTCGTAGCCTTCGGTCGGCTGGATGTCCGCGGTGCTGGCGAGGGTTTCGTCGACGATCATGGGCGACGCGTCGGGTGCGTTCAGTCCGTCGCCGCGCTTCGCCCGCGCTCGTGCTTCGCGCATGGGCCCAGGGACGTAAGGAAGCTTTTCGAAGGCGAAGAGCAACGTCGAAAGCACGGCGAAGATCGCGTAGAAGTTATACGGCAAGCTACTCAAAAATAATGAATAGCCTGCCACTTCATCGGGGATGATCGCGATGCTTCCAGCGACGAGTCCCGCGACATACAAGGGCCAGGCATTGAAGGGGAGGATCGTCGCGATTGGTGACGCGGTCGAATCGACCATGTAGGCGAGCTCTTCATGGCTGACTTTGTGGGCGTCGGAAACAGGCTTCACCGTCGTGCCAGTGAGCACAGAGCTCACGGTGCCGCCCTGGTGAAATACGCAGCCGAGCAGCCAGGCTAAGAACAAAGAAGACTGGCGCGTCTTCGAAAAACGCAGGCCCACCTTGTCAGCAAAGTGGCGCGCTGCGCCGGTGGCTTCCCAAACTCCAATCAGCCCACCGAGCGACCAGAGATAGACAAGCAGAATCTGCGCGTACTTCTTCGAACCCAAAGCTGGGAGGAAGTACCGGGAGATGATGTTGAGATCCGCTGTGTCGCCAGATATCCAAAACAAGACCAGAGATCCGGTCACGATCCCGGCGAATAGCGCCGGCAACACCTGACGAGTCGCGAAGGCGAGTACCAGAGTGACCATGGCGGGGAGAATGGAGAGCCAGCCTGCATCGATGGGTTCAGACATGATTCGGGAGCATACCCCCATGCGGGCATGCGCGACTACAAGAATTGTGAAGCGTGACTTCGGATTCGAACCCAAGCTGCCGATAGGAACGGGGCCCCAGCCTTACCCGCAGGAGATCCATGGTTCGCGAATTTGTGTCGTATACTAATGATGCTGTGATGAACACCCGGTTTACACTCGTGCGCCACGCGGAATCCCTATGGAACGCGGCCGGACGCTGGCAAGGCCACGGAGATCCCCCGCTTTCTGAGCTCGGATTCAGCCAGGCCCTCGCCTGCGCGGAACGCTTCGCCGAAGCGGGCGAGCACGTCGACCTCTTGATCTGCAGCGATCTGCTCCGGACTCGTCAGACCGCGGGCGCGATCGGCGAACGCCTCGGCCTTACCCCGCGACCGACTTCACAGTTGCGCGAATTGGCGATCGGCCGCTGGACCGGCATGACCCGAGAAGAAATCGGGAAGACCGAAGGCGACCTACTCGAACGATTTGACTCCGGCGATCCGGACGTACGGCCGGGCGACGGCGAATCCCGCAACGAGATTCGTCATCGTGTGCGCAATGTGGTCGAAAGTCTCGGACTCGAAAACCCAGGCAAACATCTTGTGCTTGTCGTTCATGCGGGCGTGATTCGCGCACTTGTTCCGGACGCGAATCCCAAGAACACCGAGAGCGTGAGCATCACCCTCGCCGAAATCCGCGATGCTAGGCCGGAAGTGAGCCCGGGGGCCCCGGAGGATCGCTATCCGAGCTCGGACGTTCAGTATTAGGGGGCTGACCCAAGACTCTGGCGCCGGCCGACCCCCACCCGCTGCATCGTCGATGACGGCTTTGCGTCAGGGTTCTAGGTCCGACTCCGCTTTGTAGAACTCAGGGCCTTCATTCCCTCGAGGATGACCCAGATGTCGAGCACCAGAACGATCGAACCCACGATCGCCAAGAGCCAGAGCTCTTCGAAGTTGGCGAAGTAGTCGATCAAATTGCCCGCCATTGCGAAGACGGTGACTCCACCGATCAAGATCATCGGCACCAGGGTGTAGGCGACTTGTCGTCCCAGCTTCTTCAACCAGATGCTGACGATCAAAAGCGTGACGCCTGCGACGAGTTGGTTCGTGGTTCCGAACAGCGGCCAAAGGGCGAGACCACCTTGGCCTCCACCTTGGGTTACGGCCAGGAGTAGGGCTGCCCCAATGCCAAGCGCGCCGGCAAGGTAGCGATTGCTCAGAGCCTTGACGCCGTAAAGCTCGCCAAGCTCCGCAATCACAAGACGTTGGATGCGCGCGCCCGTGTCGAGAGACGTCGCTGCGAACGCGATGATGACAACGGCCATGAAGGTCTGCGCCGTTTCGACCGGGATCCCGATACTCCCAACGAAGCGGGCACCGCCGTTAATGAACGCGTCGAGCTTGCTGCTGAGACCGTTGGCTGCGCCCCAACTCGAGTAGTGCTGAGTCCACTCGGCCGTCGTTGCGAATCCGGCTGTCGCAGCAAGTGTGGCGAGTAACCCGAGATAGCCCTCGGCCATCATGCCGCCGTAGCCAATGGGGCGGGCATCGGTCATCACGCTCACTTGCTTGGATGTCGTCCCCGACGAGACCAAACCGTGAAAGCCCGAAATCGCGCCGCAAGCGATCGTCACGAAGAGGAAGGGAATCATCGGAGGAGCGCCTTCTGGCGCGAGGTTGACCATCGGTGCGACGACGGGCGGGTGCAACCAGACGAGCCCGATCGTGAGGAAGACCAACGCGGTTACGAGTTGGTGTGAGTTTAACTAGTCGCGCGGCTGGAGCAGGAGCCACACCGGCATGACCGAAGCGATGAACGAATAAATCAGCAGGATCCAAACCCAGTTCGTGATCGAGAGCTCGGTGATGATCGGGAACGCCTGGGCGAAGTCGCCGCCGTAAAAGATGGCTCCGAGTAGGACGGCGTAACCCACGAGCGACGGCACGAACATCCCAAAGCCGCGTCGGTAAACAAGCCAACCCAGGATCATGGCGACGACTATCTGAATATTGATTGGGAAGATCGAGGCTGGGTTGTTCTTGAACAGCGTCGCAATAATAAAGGCGAATACTGCCAGCACGATCCAGATGAGAAACGAGATCACAATCAGAAAGAGTACTTGGACGCGGCGGTTTACCACGTGCCCCGCGATCTCGCCGATCGACTTGCCCTTGTGACGCAGGCTAATCACGAGCGCCGAAAAGTCGTGCATCGCACCCATGAAGATCGTGCCGACACAAATCCAGATGAGGGCGGGGAGCCAACCCCAGATCACCGCAATTGCGGGTCCAACGATCGGCGCAGCGCCTGCGATCGACGCGAAGTGATGCCCCCACAAGACGTGGCGCTTGCTGGGGACATAGTCGACGCCGTCTTCGAATTCGACGGACGGCACGCCTTCGTCGGCCTGGAGTTGGAAGATCACGTTGCTCAAGAACTTTGAATAGAAGCGATAGCCTAACGCGAAGGCGACGAGCACGATCATGGCCAAGAGCGCTGCGTTCATTTCATTGTTCCTGTCTCGGCGCCTGTTGGCGGCGCCTCGTCTGAGCGTTCACTGAGTCCGAGCCACGCACCGAGCCGGGGCAGGGTGGTGTGCACCAATAGCAGAAGGCCGACCGCTGATGCGGCGCCCAGTGCGTCGAGACCGACGTCCCAGGCCGAGCCGAGTCGTGTTGCCGAAAGACTTTGGCGCGTTTCGTCAGCGGCGGCAAAGACGGTGGCGAGCACAAACGCCGCGACGGCGGCGCGGGGCATTGCAGTCCAGCCGCTTGCCAGAAACGCGCGAAACGCAAAGAATGCGAGCACCCCGTACTCGGTGACATGCGCGGCTTTGCGAATGGCGAACTGGATCAGGTCGCTCGTTTCGGTTGCGATGTCGGGCAATAGCCAGCGGATCATCGGCCCGAGAAAACGGGAGGTGCCTTCGAGGGAGAGTCCATCGCTGCCAAGCTCCCAAACGAACAGCGCCCAGGCGGCCGTAAATGCCCATGCCCATGCGGGACTCACGGATGACGGCGTCGCTTCCGACAGTGATCTCGATTCTAGACTCGACATCGAAAGTGGTTTTCCTCGTGCGCGATCGGCCGGTGCAATAGGCTGGCCAATAAGAGGGGAGTGACGTCAGTGTAGCAACTTGGGCGACGCCTTTGAGGCCGAGAGATCAGCGGTATGCTCGCGGCCAGCGCCGACCCTGGCGAACCCAATCGAAAGCAACCCTACGTGCCCCTGACCGTCGCCCTCGTCTTTGAAAGCTTCGACAGCTACCCGCGCAAAGCCGGTGAACCGGATGATTACGCCGCGGAGTACGAACCGGCGAGCACGGTTCGAGCGATCGAAACCGCATTTCGAAAGCTTGGGCACGATGTCGTTCGCATCGGCACGCCACACGATTTGCTCGGCGGGGTCGCCCGGAAAGAACTGGCCAGCGTCGATGTTGGCTTTTCGATCGCGGAAGCGTACGGCTCTCGCAACCGTGAAGCCTGGGCGCTCGACTTGTTTGAGATGGCGGGAATCCCGGTATTGGGGTCGGACGCCCTGACGCTTTCGCTCTGTCTCGACAAGGCGTGGACCAATCGAAGCCTCTCAGCCGCGGGCATTCCGGTCGCGGCGCAGTGCTTGCTCGATCGCGGGCAGGCGGCAGAAGACGCCGAGCTTCCGGCGCCGTTCCCGCTCTTCGTGAAGCCGCGCTGGGAAGGCACGTCGAAGGGCATCGTGGAAACCTCGCGGGTAGAAAACCGGGAGGATCTCGCGCGGGAAGTCGAGCGTGTGGTGCGGGACTACAAGCAGCCGGCATTGGTAGAAGCGTTTCTCGCCGGTGCCGAGTACACCGTGACCCTTGTCGGACATGCACCCCCGCGAGCCTTGCCCGTACTCCAGCGCGCCCTCGACGAAGAGACGGGGATCGGACTCCACGCGGTTGAAGGTGTGCACGACGAATTGAAGGACGCAACCGCACCGCCCCGCGGCCACAGCCTACCCGGCAAGCTTGCCCCGGACCTCGAAGCCGAGCTTCAGCGCCTGGCCCTCGACGTCTTCAACCACTTCGAATGCAAGGACTTCGCGCGGGTCGACTTTCGCCTCGACAAGGGAGATCGCCCTGTGTTTCTTGAGATCAACCCGCTCCCGACCTTTGCCATCGACGGCAGCTTCGGCATCCTCGCAGAACTCGAAGGGCGCGAAGTGGAAGATCTCTTAGCGGAAGTCTTCGGCGAAGCGCTCGAGCGCATCAGCCTCACGGCGGGTGGCTTAGACAAGGAATCTTCATGAGGCATTTTAACGTTGACCGCGCCCCAGAAGGCGTCGACCGCGACGACTGGGAAAGCCACATCTGGCAGATGCAGCATCGGGTTCGCGGCGCGGAAGACCTCGCGCGTTATATCGACCCCACCGCTGACGAACTGTCCGCGATCGAAAAGCTTGCGGAGACATTTCGCTTTGTCATCACGCCGTACTACGCGTCGCTGATGGAGCGCGACAACCCCGACTGTCCGCTGCGGCGCCAGGTGGTCCCGGTGAGCGAAGAACTACGGGATGGAGCGGGGCTCGCAGATCCTCTCGACGAAGTCGCGCACTCGCCCGTCAAGAACGTCATTCGGGTCTATCCCGACCGCATTGCGTTCTGCGTCAACAACGAGTGCGCGCTCTACTGTCGCTTCTGTTTGCGCAAGCGCATGGTGGGCGAGCCCGAATGGACCATGCAAAAGCGCGAACTCGGCGAGGCACTCGACTGGATCGCCCGCACCCCTGAGATCCGCGATGTTCTTCTCACCGGCGGCGATCCCCTCGTCTATTCAGACGACCGCCTCGACTGGCTGATTGGTCGTCTGCGTG
>JASDVE010000359.1:8854-10387 GCA_041891195.1 Myxococcota bacterium
CTTCCGTACCGCGTCACCGACGCGCTGTGCGAGATGCTCAAGCGCCATCACCCCATCTGGGTCAACACGCACTTCAATCATCCCAAAGAGATCACCCCCGCTTCGATCGCGGCTTGCGAGAAGTTGGTCAACGCCGGCATCCCCGTCGGCAACCAGACCGTGCTGCTCAAAGGCATCAACGATGACCCCGCCACGATGAAGCAGCTCAACGAAGCCTTGGTCGCGATGAGAGTTCGACCTTACTATTGCTATCAGGCGCAACTCCTTGATGGCACGGCACATTTTCGCGTACGAATCGAAGACGGAATCGAACTGTTCCGCGAGCTGCGCGGTCGCACAAGTGGCTTCGCGATCCCGCAGTACGTGCTCGACACGCCTCACGGCAAAGTCCCGATCTCGCATCAAACCAGCCTTGGGCGCGACGGCGATGACTACGTCGTTGAGGCGTGGGACGGCGAGATCTGGCGGGAGCCAAACCCGTAACCGCATGTCGGTGCGGGTGCCACTGCGAGGTGGAAGACTTGTCGCGCAAGGTCTCGCATACTCGCGGCCGGGGGTAGGGTGGCGAACGATCAAAACCAAAGTGGCGATTCGCGCGGCCTAGGCGAAGCCAAGGCTTCGAAGCTCGGAGTCGCGGCGCTGCTGCTCGCGGCGAGTGTCCTGCTTTCTCGCGTGATCGGTTTCTTCCGCGACATTGCGCTGGCGTACCAGGTCGGCGCCGGCGCGGAGACCGACGCCTTTTACACCGCTTTCTTCGTGCCCGACGTCCTCAACTACCTGCTGGCGGGCGGGGCGCTCGCGATCGCGTTCATCCCACTCTACAACCGGGTGCGCAGGCAAGGTGGCGAAGCGGCCGGCGATGCAATGCTGTCGACTGTGCTCGGGACACTGGGGGCCCTCGTGGTCGTCGTGACATTGGCGCTTTGGCTGGCCGCGCCACAGCTCATCGCGCAGCTATTCCCCGATTTTGCGCCCGACGTCCAGGCACTTACGGTGCGGCTCACCCGCATCGTTCTGCCCGCTCAGATCTTCTTCGTGACGGGAGGGTTGTTGCGCGCTGTGCTGATGGCGCACGGTCGCTTCGGCGCTCAAGCGGCGGCGCCGCTTGTCTACAACGGCGCGACGATCGCAGGCGGTTGGATCACCGGGACGGTCGAAGGTTTTGCGTGGGGAGTGCTCGCGGGAGCCTTCATTGGCAACTGGTTACTTCCAATTGTCGAGATCACTCGGGTCAAGTCGCTGCGGGTTCGGATCGCTCCGTTCGATGATCATTTCCGCGCCTACCTCGTGCTCGCACTTCCGCTCATGCTGGGCGTCTCGCTGACTACTGTCGACGAGTGGTACGAGAAGTTCTTCGGAGCAAAGCTCGCGATGGGCACCGTCGCGCAGTTGGGCTTCGCGCGTAAGTTGATGATGGCGCCGGTTGCGATCGTCGGACAAGCAGTGGCGGCCGCCGCACTGCCGGTGCTTTCGCGCTATTACGCCGAAAACCGTGAAGATCAGCTAAACGGTTTGCTCAACCGCACCTTGGTG
>JASDVE010000360.1:0-10311 GCA_041891195.1 Myxococcota bacterium
AAATAGATGCTTGAGCAACGTGGTCTTTCCCGCACCACTCGAACCGGTAAGAAAAACAAATTCTCCGCGATCGAAGCTCAAACTGACATCGTGCAGCGCGAACGTCCCGGCCAAGTAGGACTTGGTGACGTGATACATCCGCACCGGACTGTCGTCCGTCGAGCCCACGTTCCGGGGCTCTCGCAGGGTCATTTCGAAGTACGCTTGCGCTTGCGTGCATTGTCTACGAGAAATTCGAGTACAACTTCGTCCAAGGGTCTCTGGCTCACCACACTGTCCCCGAAGGCGCGGGACGGTTGCTCCTTCGCCGACACCGAATCGGTCCCCTCCGGCATTGCCATCACTGTGGGCACGTCTTCGGGCGACTCAACCGTGACCGGAGTTGCTTCGGCAACTTCGGACGGTGGAATAGTAACATCGCTGTCCGGCCCCTTCTCCCCGTAGAATACATCTGCACCCATTCTCGAAATGATGGCTTCGTCGTGCTCACCGCGAATGAGAGCACGCAGCATGGCCTTGTGCTGATTTTCCATCATCGCGCGCACTTCAACATCGAGATTCTCGGAGCCAAGCTTGTCGCCGTACTCCCCCTTCATCGATGCGAGGATATTTCCACCATTGAATAAGTGGGTGAGAATGTGGGGGTTCCGGATGTCACTCGCCTCGCTCTGCACGTGAAACAGCACCCCTCGGTGGCGAATGTTCGTATTGACTCCCGAAACCATCCTCGGCGCTAGTCCTTTTGATGCCTAGTTGAAGCTTGGCGTTAAACAGAGTTTCTTTAAACAAGAGTTTCTTTAAACAAGAATTGCTTTCGGTCCGGATACTACGCGATCTCATCCCCCAGCAATCCACACGAAGCGAACCCTCGGCACAGCGTCACTAACCGGCAACTCCCCAACTCCTATCGGAAATTTCAAGTTGGACCTGAAGAACGAGGAACCCTGCAGAAGAGAAAGCCGAGCCGAGGGGCCCCTTCAAGCACGCTGAAGTGCGTCCGAACCCCCTCTGCCTTTCCATTCCAAAGCACGTTATTCGGGACGAGCCCACTTGTCCGGGTCCATCGCGACGATTTGCCCCTGGGTCGGGTTTCCGGCCATGCGCCGTTCCCGGTTTTCGAGAGCGACTTCACGGTAGCGTGCAAAGGCCGCGCGGTCGTCTAATGCGCTTGTGTCTTCCCCAAAATGCTCGTTCAGCAACTGAACTCGCAGTGCCCGCACAAGCTCAGCATCCCAGAACGAAGCGTTGAGTTCGGTGTCGCCCTTGAACGAGCGAAACATCGTGTTCGTCGAGCCGATGGTTGCCCAGCAATCGTCAATCGCAGCAAATTTGGCATGCACGTAAATGTCTTCGTAGACGCCGGGTGCACGATTTGCCGCCAACCCAGCAAACGTAAAGTCGTCGCTTTGATCCAACGCAGTCAGGCTTTCGAATAGCAGCGCAGCGCGTGGGTGTTGGCGCGCCGCCGTGACTTCGGACATGGGGACCCGGGGAACCAATACGACGACTTGAACCCCACGCCCAAGCGCTTCGCCAAGTGCGGCGATGGTGCTGGGACAGAAGAGCAGTTGGTTTTCGAAGTAAATGGTCCGTTTCGCTGCTGCAATTGCAGCCATGTACTGCTCTTTGATGCTGTACTCACCATCCGCAATTTCATACGCCCGGCCCCCCGGTGTGGGATGACTGTTCCGATACAAGCCAGGCAAAACGCTGCGGGTGATTTGTACCGTCGTCGAGCCCACATTTGGGCTGACTTTTTCGGGGAAACCCAAATCATCAGCCGTGTCGACGTCAGGATAGATCCCGTTTGGACCCTCCCTCTCGCTCGCTTCGTTCCATCGTTGAACGAAATTGTGCACGACATCGGTCGCGGCCGGGCCGGCGATCTCGCAGTAGAGATCATGGACCGGTTTGCCGAAGGGAATTGTCGCATCGCGCGGATGTCCGGGCCCCGACACCGAACCAACGTCTAAGTTGATGCCGCCTACGAACGCGACTTCGCCCGCTTGTCCCGCATCGACGGTCCAGCTTTTCTGGTGCTGGCAGTACTTCGCCACGCGATCCCAACGCGCACGGATCTTCGAGCCACGTGCCTGTAGAAAATGGGTGTGCTCGTCACACGCGAGAAAATGCTGCTCGTCCGCAATTTGGCTCGCAATGTCCGGCTCGCTCCAAAAGATCACGCGCACATCGATGCCGCGTTCGGCCGCGCGATCCAGCACATCAAACAGGCTGCCTCGCTCCCCGGGCATGCGAAATGCTTTTTCAAGGAACGCCACTGTGACCCAAACCGAATGGCTCGCCGCTTCAACGGCCTCACAAATCCGGGTAAACGCCGGCCCGCCATCGACCAACGGACGAACGCGATTCCCCTCGCGAACTGGATACGCGGCGTTCTGCGCGGCAGGGATGTGTGCGGCTTGGTTCGGAATTAGTTCGTCCTCACTTCGTAATGGGTTCAACCTGCGCCATAAAACGCGTCACGCCGCCGGAAGTACCTGCCGCATGACGCGCACGGTGTTCCCTCCGAGAATTTTCGCGATCTCTTCATCACTCAATTTTGCATCAACCATCGCCTGGGTCACCGAAGCGAGCTGACTTACATCAAAGGCAGTCGTCACGCCGCCATCAAAGTCCGATCCAAGCGCCACGTGGTCGGCGCCGACGAGCTTAATGACATGGAGCATCGCCGCGACGATATCGTCTGGCCCAGTCCCGCAGACCGCCATGCGGAAGAAACCGATGCCAATCACACCGCCTCCGGCGGCGATCGCGCGAACGTGGTCGTCGGAAAGGTTGCGCGGATTATCGCATGTGCCCTTCACGCCCGTATGGGAAACCACCGTGGGCACGTCGACCATTCCGAGAACATCATCGATGGCGGCCGGAGAAAGATGCGCGAGGTCGATCATGATGCCGAGGTCGACCATTCGCTTGACAAGTTCTCGCCCCACCAACGTAAGCCCGCCCTTCTTCACCCCGTGCGCCGACCCGGCAAACACGTTGTCGAAAAAATGGGTAATCCCGATCATCCGAACGCCAGCGATGTGAAAGCGAGTCAGATTCTCGAAGTCGCCATCAAGGGCGTGCGCGCCTTCGAGCCCAAGCAACGAGCCTACGCGACTCTCGCCATTGGCCCGGGCATCGAGCAAAGCTTCGAGGTCTTCGCGGGTACGGATTGCAACCAAGTCCCCATTAGACCGTTCGACCGCGTGACGGACTTCCGCCACTTGAACCATTGCGCGACGAAACAAACCGGTACGACGCAGGGGGCCCCAGCGGAGCGTTCCCAAAATGCGCAGGACGTCCGGGTCTCCTTCGCTCGTTGTGTGGATGTCCCGGGAAAACGGGACCTTGGTCGGCACGGTAAAGAACTGCAGCCCTACGCCGCCTTGAACCAACCTCGGGAGATCCACATGTCCAAACTCGGAAAGCTCAAGCAGGTCCCGGCGCATGAGCGTAGTGTCTGCGTGCATGTCCAGAACAAACGAAGCACGATGCAGGCTACGCGCGTGATCACTCACGGGCGGAAGCACATGGGGTTCGACTCGATTGATGAACCGCTCGACATTTTGACCGATTAGATACAAGATCGCCGCGAGGACCAGAGTTGCTGTGAGTGCGTAAAGCACCGCCCTCATCGATTTTCCTCCTATCGTCTTGGTCTTGTCTGATGCTGACGCAGGACTTGGTCACCACCTGAAACGATTGATTCAGCGTCGTATAATTTCATCCAACAGGCCGAGCGCTTGATGGTCCTCGATCGCCGCACTCGAACGCTGCATCGCAGCCCGTGCTACCTCCGCCGGCTGGAGCCCCGGTGTTGCTGCAGTGACCGAACTTGAGATCCAAGTGTAAAGACAGTGCGCGCGATAGCGTTCCCACACCCATTTGGGGTCGACGCCGTCGCCGCTCACACCGCCGATCCGCAACGTTTCGATGTAGAGGTCTAGTAGTTCTTCTTCGGCTTTGCGACGCAGCTCGGTCGTCACCGAATTCGTCAAAAAGTAGGAGATGTCACGAATCCCCTGCCCTCGCTGCACGACCTGCCAGTCGAAATAACCTGCTTCACTGCCCTCGAAGAACACATTTCCCATGTGGCAGTCGCCATGGATCAATGTGCGTGGACCGTCCGACCAGTAGGTCTCAAGGGCTTCGCGGTGAACATGAATTTTGTGAGTCTGTTCGCGGACCGCAGGGCTGAGTTGCTCGCTGTAGCGTTTGATTGACGGCGCGTTTGCGCGAGAGCTCATCAGCGCCTCGACGCCAATGTTGCTTCGACTCTCATGACTTCGGAGCCATGCGAGATCAGTCGCAAACCGAGGCGACTCCCAAAACGCGGCATGTAACCGACCCAAGCACTGCACCACCGCCCGCGCCTGGCCGAGGTCGATATCCCCTTGCGGAAAGTGGCAACCCCGCGCGATGAGATCTTCGAGCAAAATAATGAAGCGCCCGCCGTGCTTCGCCGATCGCGCACAAAAGCTACGTGGGATCGGGATCGGCACGTCCTGTGCGATGTGGTCATAGAAGCCAACTTCAGATCGCCCGAGCCCAAAGAGTCCGGCAAACACCTTGGTCCCGAACGAGTTGGGCGTAATCTTCAGAAAAAGCGTTTCGGGTAGATCTGGAAAGGTCTGCGCGTTCGAAACGGTAAAGCCAATACGCTCTCGCGTCGTCGTCCCCGAGTGCCCCCCCATGAACTCACAGGACGCGACCTGAATGCCCGGATATTCGGTCTCGAGCGCACGCTGCAACCAAGCCGTGTCGATGTCGTCAACATAGTTCGGAACACCATCGGCCCGGGCGAGCGCCGAGGCGAGCACCTTGTCTCGGGCGAGCCAGAAGAGCTGCTGTGTCAGGCGAGTCGCGAGCTGCGTTTCGTTTTTCACACCCGCAGACTAGCATTTTGCCCTGTCCGAATGCAGCGGGTTCGCAGTTTGCGACGTGATCGCTTGTCCCTTCGCCGAACGCGGCGCCGCGTCACCTATAAGGACAGACCAAAATAATCCCGATCATCATGCTTCTGGTTCTTTTTTTGGTCTGCGCGCGACTGGCCATGGGCAAGGCAGATACACCGTCCGCGATGGGTTGGTTGCTCATCGCGATGGGCGCTGCAGTGTTCGCAATTCGACTGCAACACCAGGGGACTTACGCGCCACCCGAAGAGGGCAACCTGCTCGCCGCCATCGTGGCGTTGGTTGTGGGGCTGGGTCTAAGGAGACGATGGAGGGTTTGCGATGCTACGGGTAAGCGGGTCATCCGCGCGGCGCTCGCGGTTTCGCCGATCATCCTATTTTTTGCCACGTACTCCACACTGGCCGAGTTCGAAGAAGTTGGCGACCTACGTGGCGGCATACAACAAGGCTTCGAGCGCCAGAGCTTTCTGCCCGGTACCCCACGTGCAATGATCTCGCATCCGCATAGTCAGCGCGGCAAGAAGGTCGAGGGATGAAGTTGAGAAGAATTCTTCAGGGAGTCACGATTCTGATTGCGATGCTCGTCGCTCTCGGGATCGCGGCCGTATTCACCGGCTACCACCGAGAACTCGCCGTGCGATTGATCGCCACCACCATGCCGACCCCCGATCTCGGCGACCAGGTCGAAGAAAGTGGCAACGCCTACTGGTTCGATGATTACTACACCGTGTTTCCGATCGACGACGACACGTATGCGATCGGAGAAACGCGCTACCACCAGCTCAACTTCAATTATCTGTTGCTCGGGACCTCCCGGGCCATTCTGCTCGACTCGGGCCCAGGTGTTCGCGACATCACCCCTGTCGTGCGAAGCCTGACGTCGCTACCGATCACGAGCGTCGCGTCGCATCTCCACTACGACCACACGGGCAACTTCAACCGTCTCGACGGTGGCGCCATGATCGACCTTCCCTTCCTGCGAGAACGCGAAAGTGGCGGATGGCTTCTCCTCGAAGAGATGGAGCACCTCGGTTTCGTAGAGGGGCTCAAAGTCCCAAGACTCAAGATCACGGAGTGGTGGAGCCCCGGCGAAGACATAGACCTTGGCGGACGACGCGTGGTCGTGCACCACACTCCCGGCCATACGAAGTCTTCCATTATTCTTGAAGACCCGGAGCAGGCTCAGTATTTTACCGGCGACATGTACTATCCCGGAGAATTGTTCGCGTTCCTCACAGGCTCTTCCCTCGGCGACTACACGCGAAGTACCGAAGCCATGTTGGCCCGCATGGATGAGGCAGACACGCTGTACGGCGCCCACCGTATGGCACCCTCCGGACTCCCCACCCTCGAACGCGCCGATCTTGTCGACCTCGTCAGAGTTCTTCACAGCGTACGAGATAAAAGCCATACCGCCCCCAACGAAGAAGGCGTGTTTCCGCGCTCAATCGAGGTCAACAAGAACATGACGATGCTGATAGACGTCCCTGCAGGTCGACAATGGCAATAGTAGAACCTTCGGATTACGTTGCGATCCTCGATCTCATTTCGCGCTATTCGCGCACTTTCGACTCCAACGACGTGACCGCGTTCGCGAACCTCTTCACGGATGACGCGCGCCTCGACACGCCAGTGGGCAACCCAGCGTCGCGATCCGAAATCGAAACCTGGGCCCGCGATCGCTGGGCCGAGTTGCGCAAAGACGGAATACGTCCAACCCACTTTCAGACCAACACGGTGCTCGACACTTCGTCACCGGACCACGCAACCGGGTCGACTCAGTTGTTGCTCGTCTGGCACCACGCTTCGACGAACAAGTCTGAATTGACGGGCACGGCGATTTACCAAGACGAATTCCAGCGCACCGATCGCGGTTGGAGATTTCTCCGCCGATCAATCGGCTGGGGTGGCGCAACCCAAGAGCATTCATGAGCGACAAGCCATCCATCCTCGGGCTGCTCGGGCCCGTCATTGCGGATATTCCGCCCGAGGGACAACGACTCTTCGCCGCTTTAGGGGAGCGCATCGCTGCGACCCGCTACCGCGCATGGGCTGACGCTTCTGAAGACGAGTCGATGCGGAACGTCCTCGAAGCATGCGCGGCGCGAGAAGAAGTCATTGCAGGGCGCGTCGAATCCTTGGACCCAAACGCCGCCGCGATTCAAGAACAACTACAGAAGGACCATCCGGAAGTGGGCGACCAGTATTTTGCGCTGTTCGACGGCTGTCTCTTGGCCGAGCAGTTCGCAATGCAAGCCGAGGCTGAACGCGCGGGGGCCGGCGCTTGGCGCGCCTATGCCGATGCAGCCGACGCAGCCAACATCCAAGAGGAAGCCAAGCTCTTGCGATCCTGCGCTCCGCTAGAGGAAGAGAATGCCGACGCGCTCGATCAACTCATCGAACAATTGAACACACGCGGTTAAGCCGCCACGCACATCCAAACTTACGTCTACAAGACCTGCCTCCGGAGGAACGTCATGCCCCGCCTCGCCATCTTGTTTACTGTGACCGCCACCTGCGCATTGATCGCGAGCTGCGCTTCGAACCAGCCTAAACCGTCGGTGTCACTCTCCCTCGCGCCCGCGACTGGCGACAGAATTTTGATTCAAAACGTTTCGGTATTCGACAGCGAAGCGCTCACGGTAAGCCCGAACATGGATGTTTGGATACAGCGCGACCGGATCGTCGAGGTTCTTCCGACCGGTAATCTCCAATCGACGGCCGGCACGAAAGTCATCTCGGGAAAAGGTGCGACGCTTGTCCCCGGGTTGATCGACATGCACGGCCATATCAGCACAACCACAGGCCCCACCTGGGAGTTCGGGTCCCCCGATCCCGAGGCCATATTGCGGAGCTACGTGTATTCGGGCGTCACAACCGTATTCGACCCGGCAGATGCGAGCGACGAAGCGTTCGGACGACGCGGCCAAGTGGCGCGTGGCGAGATCATCGGGCCACGCATCTACACCACGGGCAAAATGCTCACCTGCAGTGATGGACACCCGCGCTCCCTCATCTCCGCCCTCGCGCCCGCATGGATCGCGTGGTACATCGAACCGCAAGTCGCGACGGCGATCGACACTGAAGACGAAGCCATTTCTGAAGTGAATGCGCTGGCCGACGCAGGTGCAGACGCAATCAAAATCGCAATCGATCGAATCCCTCTTGATTCCGAGCGCATGACCGTAAACGTGGCAACTGCGGTGGCGACCCACGCCCGAACCCGCGGCCTACGCACCGTGGCGCACATCGGCACTACCCAGGACGCCATCGACGCAGCAGAAGCTGGAGTCGCACTTTGGGTCCACGGCGTCTACAAGGAACGGATCCCCGAAGAATCGCTCGCGAAGCTTGCGAGTTATGGCATCCCGATGGTGACCTCGAGCGAGGTCTTCGATCGCTATGCGCGCGCGCTCGACCCGCTCGTGCCGACCAAGCTCGAGCGGGAAACCGTATCAAAGGCCGTTCTCGAATCGTTCTACCCCACGCCGGACGACTTCGAATTGGGCGCGCTTCAAAGCTGGCTCGATCTCGCGGTCGACACCGTCGACGTCCGCACCGACAACGTGCGACGGGTACACGAGGCGGGCATCACCGTGTTGGCCGGAAGCGACGTGCAGTCGGGTGTGTTTCCCGGGCCGAGCCTCCACCGGGAACTCGCCAATCTCGTCAAGGCGGGCTTCACCCCCGCAGAAGCGATTCGCGCCGCAACGCTGGACCCGGCTCGATTTCTCGCGAACAACGGCGAGCTCGACACAGGGAAGATCGCACCTGGGCTGCGCGCAGACCTCCTGCTTGTAGAAGGCGACCCGACCCAAGACATTGGTGCACTCGCGAACATCCGGGAAGTCGTACTGAACGGCAACCTCGTCGAACGTACGCCCGTGTCGAACACGCCCTAAACGTTTTGCTTATGTGTTTAGCCGCGCAACGTCGTCCGCGATGTCTTCAAGCACCTTGAGGTCGGCCGCGAACGGCTCGCGCATTCGCGGCCAATGGATCGCCAAGTCAGTGAAGCCCATTTCGTCGTAGCGCCCGACCACGTCGCGAAAGGCTTCGACGGACGCCGTGGGTTGCTCGGTGAAACCAGTGAGCGCGAGGCGACCGATGCTCGCGGGGTCGCGCCCCTCGCGTTCGCAGATCGCAACCATTTTTTCGAGGGACTCCCCCGGCGGCCCGCGGTGATCTTCGGCATCGATTCCAATCCACATTGCCGCATGTTCAACCGCAAGCTTCATCCCCCGCGGACCGCTGCCCGCGATCGCGAATGGCGGACGCGGACGTTGCACGCACCCGGGAAGAGCGCGCGCTTCGACGGCGCTGTAAAACGCACCTTGGTAATTGGACCGCTCTTCGCAGAGCACGGTGTCGAGTAAGGAGACGAACTCCTGCAAGCGATCCGCACGTTCCCGCGGTGTCCACGCTTGGGTGCCGAGGGCCGTCGCATCGAAGCCATCGCCTCCAGCTCCGATGCCGATCGTCATGCGCCCGCCGCTGATGTCATCGAGGCTCATCAATTCCTTCCCCAGCGTGACGGGATGTCGAAAATTGGGCGAGGTCACGAGCGTTCCCAGCCTCATGCGCGATGTCACCACCGCCGCAGCGGCAAGCGTCGGAATCGAGCCGAACCACGGTTTATTCTGCAGTTCACGCCAGGTGAGATGGTCGTACGTCCAAGCGTGATTGAAACCAAGCGCTTCGGCACGCACCCAACGTTCTCGGGTTTCGCTCCATCGATCGTCGGGCAAGATGACGATGCCAATTCGCATGCCCGACAGATTATCGTGGGCAACCGCGCGTGTCCCGAACCTTCGTGAGCGGGGCATTCACGGGCCGACACTTGGGTAGCCAGCAATATGCACTAGCCTACGAGGGACTACCCCGCAGGAGACCCTCAATGCATGTAGACGGTGAATGCCTTTGTGGCTTTGTTGCCTTTGAAGCCGAAGTCAACCCGGACGTGGTGTTCGCATGCCACTGCACGGATTGCCAGATTCAATCCGGCACGTCGTTCCGCACCATTGCTCCCGTAACACCCGGCACCTTTAAAATCGAACGGGGAGAGCTGCGGGTTTTCGTCAAGACTGCCGAGAGTGGCAAGCTTCGAAGCCTCGCGTTTTGTCCCGAGTGCGGCACTTCGATCTACGGGGGTCCAAAGCCCGGCGAACACGGCATGCTGAACCTTCGCGTGGGTGCACTTCGTCAGCGCGACGCGCTTCGGCCACGCGCGCGGCTCTGGACGCGGTCTGCCCAACCATGGCTCGACGATTTTCACAAACTCCCCAAGGTCGAAACCCAGGGAAGCAAGCCGTCTCCGAAACGAGACTAGCCCCCCCCCCCCCCGGGGGCCGCCAGCCCGAAGCACGGCGTCCCGCCCCCCTCCGCACGCCGT
>JASDVE010000361.1:0-10302 GCA_041891195.1 Myxococcota bacterium
GATAGCTATCGGCTGTCGCAATGACGCGTAACGATTGTCCTCTACAGAATGGGGATGTGTCCGTATGGTCGGGGCGACGGAAGACCGATGTCAAACCGCAAGCTAGCTCGACCTTCGGCGGAGAATGCCGCGGCGCTTCTCCTCATGTTTGCAGGAGTAATGACGGCCTACATCCGGCTGTACTACGGCGTGGACATTGAGGACGAGGCCTTTTGCGCAGCCCTGCCTTATCGATTTGTCTTGGGCGACCTGCCCCTAGTCGACGAACTGAATGTTCAGCAGTTTTCCGCCGCGCTCACGATCTTGCCCGTCAAGGCCAGGCTTTGGCTGCAAGGAAGCACGTTCGGACTCATTCTATTTCTCTGACATCTGTACTTTTCGTTTGTTCTGCTTATTGGTTGGAACGTCTATCTGTCGGTGGAAATTCATACCGGTTCGGCGGCTGCGGAATTGCTGGCGTTGATGCCGGTTGTATTTGTGCCGTTCAATATTCCGACCCTTAGCTACAAAACGATGGGAATGGGGCTGCTGTCGTTGGGGTTGTTGTTCCAGCTGCGCGCCGTCGGGTCGAGTGATTCGGCCAAGTTGTTTCGCGCCGCCGGGCTCGCTCATGGTTTTGCGTGTCTCGCGTATCCCTCTCTTGCTGCAGTGCCCGTTTTCATGCTGGGGTTGATCTCCTGTTTCGCCCCCACTCCGCGCCGCACGAATGCCATCGCATACGCGTTGCCCGTGGCGTTGATTGGTGCACTTTGCGGTCTTGTCGTCGTCTTGATTGGTGTCGACGCCCTTGCGGCGTCGATCTACTACACGACATCGGGTCCACCGCGCTTTGTGGATCCCTTCCAAGGCGCGCTGAGCCAACTCAAAGGGGAGGCTCTGGTGGTGGGCTGGTTGGTTGGGATCGGGCTCAGCTTTCGCTTTGCGCGATGGCTCTTGGTTCCCATGACCACTGCGCTTCCGATTGTCTTGTTTCTAAGTCTTTCCCGCTGGGAAGCGCCGACGGATTCACTCTTCTTTGTAATTTACCTGGCCGCCATGGCGCCGTGCTTCGCGTTCGTGGCGGGGGATCGTGGTTGGGCTCGCGCGGTCGGAATCTGGGTGATGCTGCCAGCCGTTCTTGCGGCGATGATCTTTTCGTTTACGAGCGCGACGTGTTTTTGGAACTCGAGCCTTGGTTGGTTTCCCGTATCGATTTTTACCAGGGTGTTCATCGTGATGGCAGTTCGTAACACGCTCACACCGACTTGGGCAACGTGGGCGATGTTACTTCCACTGGTGGCGGTAAATGGCGTGCTTGTCTTTGCCCGCTACGCCGGTGTTTACCGAGAGCCGACGATCGATGGACTTATCAAGTGCGTCGGATCGGGCCCCTATGCCGGCTTGTAAACCACGCCAACGAAACTGCGAATACTCGATGCGGTGCAGGTCGATCTGGCGCGCTTTGAAAACCCCCATGGAAAGCTGCTTATCTATGATTTATTTTCTGGGGGTTACTCGTTGACTGCGATGCGACCGGCAACCACTGCGATTTGTCTTTTCGATTGGCCTGGGTTTCGATCGACTTATGCCGAAGGCTATGTGCGCAACGCCAATCCCAATAACGTGGTGCCTCGAATGAATCGGCGTTGCCAGTTGCGCGAGAAAGACGAGCCTCTTCAAAATCTTGTGCAAAGTCGACACGCGCTTGGCTCGACAAGCCCTGCTACCAGATCTTTACCGGGAAACCGGAACCTTAGTGCGGCCGCGTGCCGCGGCGGCGCTTCGTTCCGCTATGATTTTTTGCCGGGCGAGAATCGAGTGAGCCTTTATTGCTTAGACGTTTTGTGTGATCGGGCGTCGAACTGACCAGGCGAATAGCATCATCCGATTCGAAGCGTGGCTGAGGGAGCGACTGCACGGATGGCAAGTAAGAGATTCGGAAGAGTACTGGTCACGGGCGGTGCGGGTTTTATCGGCTCGGAGTTGGTCCGTCAGCTGGCAGGCTGTGCGAGCGATGTCATTGTTGTCGACAACCTTTGCAACGGGAAACGCGAGAACATCGCCGAACTTCTTTCGGACCGGATGCGCTTCGAGGCGACCGACATCCGCGACGAAGATACGATGCGGTCGCACATGCAAGGGGTTGATGTGGTCCTGCACCTGGCGTGTCTCGGGGTACGTCATTCGATCCATTCCCCTCTCGAAAACCATACCGTCAACGCATCGGCGACGCTGTCGCTTCTAGCGATGGCGCGCGCGGCCGGCGTGGGCCGCTTCGTCTACGTGTCGAGTTCCGAAATCTATGGCACTGCGCGCAACGTTCCGATGACTGAACAAACACCGGCGTTTCCGCATACGGTTTATGGCGCCTCGAAGCTTGCCGGTGACTGCTACACGCGGGCGTACTTTGACACGTACGAATTTCCCACAGTCGTGGTGCGTCCGTTCAATAGTTATGGGCCGCGCAGTCACCATGAAGGCGACAGTGGAGAGGTGATTCCAAAGTTCTTGCTGCGCACACTCAGCGGGCGCCCCATGATTGTTTTTGGCGACGGAACGCAAACCCGCGACTTCACCTATGTGTCTGACACTGCGAAGGCGATCTTGCTCGCGGCCGAGCGCGAAGAAGCGGTGGGGAGAACGATCAATGTTGGTTACGGCGCCGAGCTTACGGTCAACGAACTCGCGAAGACGGTGGCCCAGGTGTTGGGACGTGACGACGCGATAGTCGAACACGTCGAGCCACGCCCGGGTGACGTGCTGAGGTTGTATGCGGACACGACCCTTGCGCGCGAACTTCTCGGGTACGAAGCGAGTGTTTCGCTCAAAGACGGACTTGAACGCTTACTCGCCTGGCATCGCGAAAGAGGCGTCGATCCCGAAGAGTTGTTGAAGGACGATGTCGAAAGAAACTGGGAGATCGACACGTGAGCTCGGCGCGTCCTTCGATCCCGATCGCCAAGCCCTGGATCGGTGAGCCCGAAGCCGCGGCCGCGTCCCGCGCCATCCTTTCGGGCTGGGTGACGCAAGGGCCGGAGGTTGCGGCGTTCGAAACAGAATTTGCTTCTACGGTTGGTGCGCCCCATGCGTGCGCGGTGTCGAGTTGTACGACCGCGCTTCATTTGGCACTCGTTGCACTCGACGTCGGCCCCGGGGACGAAGTCATTGTCCCGAGTCACTCTTACATCGCGACCGCGAATGCGATTCGATACGTCGGGGCGACTCCTGTGTTCGTGGATATCGAACCTGGAACCTTTAATATCGACCCCGCTCGCATTCGTGAAGCACTGACGACCAAGACGCGGGTCATCCTATGCGTGCATCAAGTGGGCATGCCGTGCGATCTCGCCGCGATCGTCAAGATCGCCGACGAACACGGCCTTCGGTTGATCGAAGATGCGGCTTGCGCGGTGGGGAGCGAAGTTCGGTTTCGCGGCGAATGGCAAAAAATTGGTCGCCCCGTTGGAGACGTCGCCTGCTTTTCGTTTCATCCTCGCAAGGTGGTGACAACGGGGGACGGTGGGATGCTGACGACCGCCGACCCGGAACTCGACGCCAAGTTTCGCTTGTTGCGTCAACACGGGATGAGTGTGCCTGACACCGTTCGTCACGGCGCGTCACAAGTGATCTTTGAGTCATACGAGACGACCGGTTTCAATTACCGCCTCACCGACATTCAGGCGGCTGTCGGGCGCGAACAGCTGAAACGGCTTCCCGAGATGATCGGTCGCCGCAGAGTTCTCGCCGCGAACTATGTCGACGCGCTCTCAGACTTTTCAGGGCTCGAACTCCCCGCGGAGCCCAACTGGTGTCGAAGCAATTGGCAGAGCTATTGTGTCGTGTTGCCAGAGCGGTGCGAGCAACGAGACGTGATGCAGCGTCTATTAGATCAAGGCATCTCGACTCGTCGCGGTATTATGTGTGCTCACCGCGAGCCGGCTTATAGCGCCCATCCGTTGTTGCATCCGCTCGATGCTTCGGAACGTGCGCAGGATCATGGAGTCTTGCTTCCGTTGTATCACGAGATGGCAGAAGAGGTTCAACTGCGCGTTGTCGATGCCCTGCGTTTGGCACTCGCCTGATCCTTGAGAGTGTATTTCGGGCGTCTCTGGCCATTTGTCCGAGGCAGTTCCTTGCGCCTTGTTTGCCGTCAAAATATGGACCGAGTTCACACGTACGCAGAAACCCGGCGATGGGAGCGATAATGAAGCGATATTATGCCGCCCCGGTGCACCGCTGAGAGCAGCTGAGTCGCACCCAGATTGTTTCTTCAATTCAGATAACGTGTAGAATTTCCGAAACGGTTGGATCGCATCGTGGCTCTTGTCTGCGCTTTCGGTGTGGCCGGCTTTAGAACCGTCTCGAGTTGTTCGAGAGCTGCAGGGGGACTGAAATGAGTACTCGAGACTGGGCCGAAGAGCGACCCGATATTTTTAAGGCGGCAACGCCCGCTGAGCCGGTAGCCGACGGCAAGTTCGGTTTTGTGAAACCCGAGCACGAAGAATTTCCGCCGATCATCATTGTTGCCGTAACAAACCTATGCAACATGGCATGCATCCATTGCGCGCATCCCATCATCAAGAAGGACGTCGCCTACCGCGGTACCTTCATGGCGCCGGAAGTCCATTCGGCACTCGTCGAGCAAGTGAAGCCGTACAAAGACCAACTTTGGGTTTTTCGCTACGCGGCCGACGGTGAATCGATGTTGCATCCCCAATTTTTGGACTTTGTCGAAGAGACCAAGAACGCCGGGATCGGCCCCGTTGATCTCACCACGAATGCGATGAATCTCACCGACGAAAGTATGCGTCGGCTCCTATTGGCTCCGATCGACGTGATCGACGTAAGCCTCGATGCCCACACCAAGGAAACCTACGAAAAAATTCGTATTCGCGGAAAGTTCGATCAGGTGACCGCCAACCTGAAGCGTTTGATTGAGCTTCGTGACGAGTTGGGTTCGCCCACCAAGATCATGACGAGCATCATCAAGCAGAAGGAAGCTCTCGACGAAGTTGAGGCCTTCGAGGCATTTTGGGGCGAGTACGTCGACGAGGTAATCGTGCGTGGCCTCAACAGCGACCTCGGGATCGTGGGGGTGAGCGAGACTTACTTCAATGACGACCTGGAGCGCTGGCCTTGCCATCAGTTTTGGAAGCGAGTGACGGTGAACCACGACGGGAATGTCCGCTACTGCGTCGAAGACTGGCGCAACACGGGGCTCACCGGAAACATCATGGAAACGTCGATTCGAGACATGTGGAAGAGCCCGGTCTACGAAGAATTTCGAGCCCGTCATCTCAGTGGCGAATGGAATGACATGAAGCTTTGCTCGAAGTGCGAAGACTGGCAGCACATGGAATGGGACCATGGGTTTGAGAAGGCGATCAATCGTGTTCTCGGCAAGGACTGATCGGAGCCATCGATGACCCGTGTTGCTGTCCTCGGCTATGGCTATTGGGGGCCGAACGTGGCGCGAAACTTTTCCGCGCTCTCGGACTGCGAGTTGTATGCAGTTTGCGACCCCGACCCGGTGCGACTCGAAGTTGCGAAAGGGCTTTATCCCGCGATCGAGTGCAGGACACGGTATCAGGACCTGCTCGACGACGACGCGGTCGACGCGATCGCGATCTGCACCCCGGTCCACACCCACTACGAGATGGCGAAGGCGAGTCTACTCGCCGGCAAACACGTTCTCGTCGAAAAGCCTATGACCTCTTCTGTTAAAACCTCGGAAGAACTTGTGCACCTCGCGGCAGTTCGCGGCCTAACCCTGCAAGTCGACCATACCTTCGTGTACAGCGCGCCGGTTCAAGCGATTCGAGGGATGATCGACAGTGGTTCCCTCGGAGACGTGCTTTACATCGATTCTATGCGGATCAACCTCGGGCTCTTTCGTTCCGAGGTCGGCGTACTTTGGGATCTCGCGGTGCACGACGTTTCGATCATTAATCACTTGATCGGTCAGCGACCCATTTGGGTATCCGCCTCTGGCGCTGCGCCTTATGGCAACTTCGAAAATCTTGCCTACATCACCCTGATGTACCCGAATGAATTAATCGCCCACGTGAACGTCAACTGGCTTTCGCCAGTAAAGCTTCGCTCGATGGTGATCGGTGGGTCAGCGCAGATGGTCGTCTATGACGATCTTGCGCCGAGTGAGAAACTCAAGATCTACGACAAGGGGGTCTCGATCATCGAAGATGACCCCGCGCACAAAAACCTGCTCGTCGACTACCGGGTTGGCAGCATGACGGCCCCTCATCTCGCGCGTATCGAACCACTCAAGGAAATGTGCTCCGACTACATTCGCGCGATTACGACGTCAGAGCCGCCGCTCGTTGACGGCGAGGCCGGGTTGGAAGTCGTACGAATCGTTGCGGCCGCCGCAGAGTCGCTCAAGAAAGCTGGCGAACGGATCACGCTCCCAGCGCGCGTGAGTTGAACTTGCCATGAGTTCGAGCGCATTCGACGTGCAGGTTCAGTGTGGCCCGAGCCCAAATGTCGACCGTGACGTTGATGCATTTCTTGACGGCTGTCCGACGAGCTTTGCACAGCAAACAACGGGGTGGCGCGACGTCATCTCTCACGTCGGTGAAGACGAGTCGTACTTCTTGGTCGCGCGGCAGGGTGGCGAGATCGTTGGGCTGTTGCCGATGTATCGCTTTGCGGGGTCGCGCGGAGTCATCCTGACGTCTGTCCCTCAACCCGGACCGCTCGGTGGCGCCGCGATCGCATCGGGTATACCGCGTGAACCTGTCATGTCCGTGTTGATGACCGCATGCTTCGAGTTGGCGTCCTCAAAGGGCTGTGATCTTGTTTCCATAATCAGCAATCCATTTTGGAACGACCGAAAACGCTATCAGGACGTAAGGCAGCCGGACTACGTCCTCGAAAATTCGCTTCTTGCGCTCGACCTACACGAAGTTGTTGATTCTAGCGGCGCACTCGTGAAAGCGTCGACGAGCGTTCGCAGGAATCTTCGCGTTGCCAACAAAGCCGGACTCGTTATCGATGAGGAACAGTCGCAAGAGAACGTCGACTGTTGGGCGTCTATTCACGAGTGCCGACATCGAGAGATCGGGGCGACGCCGATCCCGCGTGCTTTTTTTCGAGCTGTGCTCAAACATGCTGTGCGGGCTGGTTGCGCGCGCTTTTTCTTCGTGAGGTCGGAGGACTCTGGCGAGATGGTCTCCGGCGGTTTGTATCTGTGTCACGGCTCGGTCGTCGATGCCTACATGCCGTCCATGGATTCGCGCTTTGCCGACCTGCGTCCCAATTACCTGCTCGCTGCGCACACCATTGCCTGGGCGAAGAGCCAGGGGTACCGGTATTACAACTGGCAGGGATCTCCACCGGGAGGCGGGGTCGAGCGGTTCAAGCGCAGCTTTGGGAGTGAGCAGTTCGACTACGGCTTCTTGACTTGGGTGACCGGCGACGCAAAGCCCTTCCTTGATTCGAAGCTGGGCGACTGGATCGACGAATATCGGTTTCACTACGTGCTGCCGTTTGATCAGATCGGAAAAACTGGCGGGGGCGAACCAGACTCGCAGGTCGTGAGCGCGCGCGGTGATGCGTGGGATGCGATGGAGCAAAACGAGTGAGCGGTGACAAACGAGAAAGCTCCGTGTCTACTGGGCCTTTGGCTTCGCAAGAACGTCGTGAGCACGTGGTTTGCCACTATGAAGATCAGTTGCGTCGACACGGCCCAACGGCTGAGGGGATGGATTGGAAGGACGCCGCGTCCCAGAACCTTCGATTTCGCATTTTGACCGACGGCCTGGATCTGACCGGTGCGAAAGTGCACGACGTGGGTGCCGGGGTAGGGCATCTGTACGAGTACTTGCGAGATCAGGGGCACAACGTCGCGTATTCCGGCAGCGACTTGTCGCAGGACATGGTGGCCGCCGCTCGGAATCGTTACCCCGAGGCGCGATTCGGACAACAGGACGTTCTGAACCTGGAAGACAATTCGGGCGAGTCTTTCGACTTCCTGTTTTGTTCGGGGCTGTTTCATGTGAAGCTCGATTGCCCAGAAGAGCAATGGGCAGCATTCGTCGAGCACGCGGTCGGCCGTATGTACGCGCTGTGCAACGTCGCAATTTCATTCAATATGATGAGCGACCGCGTCGACTACCGAGCCGATGGCCTTTACCACTCGAACCCTGAAGCCATGCAGGTATTTTGCGAAGGCTTGGGTGGCCGCGTCGTTTTGAATGATGACTATCCGCTCTACGAATACACGGTTCATCTATTTAAGGACTTAGTTAAGAAAGAAGTTCAGCGCGATGGGAAGCGAGGCTAACCCGATGCAGTCTCCCGTCGACCTGTCGTTCATCTTGCCGATGTACAACGAAGAGGAAAGTGTCGAAGCCGCGCTGGGCCGGGTGAGCAAGTGCTTGCAAGAGCGATGTCGCGAGTACGAAATCATTGTGATCGACGACTGCAGCCGAGACCGCACGGGCGAGGTTGCCAAGGCGTGTGCGAGTAAAGATCCAAAAATTCGTGTCCTGACGAACGAGCGCAATCTCAACTACGGGTTGTCACTGCGTCGAGGGATCGCCGAAGCCAAATTTGAATGGCTCGTGCACAATGGAGCTGATCTTCCCCTCGCACCGGAAGACATGGGCCCCTTCTTCGACGCGATGGATGACGCCGATGTGATCGTGGCGTGTCGACAAAACCGCGAAGCCCATTCGAATTGGCGGAAGGTCACGTCGCGCGTGAACCGCGCGCTGCTGGGACTGTTGTTCGCGCCGCGGAGCAGCGATTTGAATTTCACGCAGTTCTATCGCCGCTCGGTCGCCACTCATTTTCAATTGGTGTCAGACAGTCCCGTTGCGGTGACGCCAGAGCTGATTCTTCGATCGGAGAAAACGGGCTACCGCGTGATCGAAATCGAAATCCCATTTCAGCGTCGCGAAGTGGGCAAGGCGCACTTTGGAAAACCGAAGGACATCCTCTGGACACTCCGCGATCTCGCCCGCCTTCGCTTCGTGACTTGGTTCCGCGGCTGGGGCTGAGCTGAACTGAGGTTGCTTCTATAAGTTGAGCTGCCCAGGAGGGCCATGCGTGAGAGGCTGGCTGACCTACCCTGTGACTCAGGGCGACACGGTTCGGTTCATTGTAGGACTACGTCTTATAGCTCGCGGAGATCACACGATTGGGTGCCGGTTGGGCGGCGTCTATTCGTACCACGGGGGCGACTGCGGCGAGGGCAAGGTCATTCACTACACGGGTAACACCCCGGTGCGGTCCAAGGTGCGAGAGACGTCGATCGAGAAGTTCGCGAACGGCGGTGAAGTGCAGACTCGCGGCTACCCACGGCGAGCACTTTGCAACGTGGTGCAAGACTGGTCTTAGTGGAAGCGCGCAGATTGAGTCGATGGGGCGCACCCTACTCACCGCACCTGGTTGCTTTCGTTACGCGACTGCTGAGCTGATGGTTTCGTTTTGCCAGACACTTGGATAGCATCGCGAGTGAGAATTTTAGAAAAATTGCCCGCACCCATTGAGTCAGGAGCCACCTCATGATTGCGACCATCGCACCCAGGGAATTCGACGCGACACGCCCGATTAACATGTCGAGTCCCGACTTCGGTACCCATAAATACGCTTGGTACCGCTGGATGCTTGAAGAGGCGCCGGTGATGCCTGCGAGGATCAGCGTGATGAAGTTGAGTGTCGTCTCTCGTTATGACGATTGTCGCATGGTGTTGACCGACGACCGCTTCATTCGCAACCGGGGGAAAGCCATGGGGAAGGGCTCAAGTCCGCTTCCGTTTTTCTTGCCCAAGGGGATCGCGGCCATCGCGCGCAGCATGATCCTCGAGGATGACCCCGAGCATCGCCGGCTGCGCAATCTCGTGAACAAGGCATTTACGCCGCGTGCCATTGCTAGTTTGAGCGATCGCATCGAAAGTCTATCGGGCGATCTGTTGGAAGGCGTCGCCAAGAAAAGCACGATCGACCTTCTGCCTGAGTATGCGTTGCCGATCCCGTCGCGCGTGATCGCAGAAATGGTAGGTGTTTCGGACGATGAAATGCACGAATTCCAGAAGAGTGTCCGAATCCTTTCTACGGGGCTGACCGGCTTATCAATCGCGAAGACCTTGGTATGGGACCTTCCCATCGCTTCGAAATTTATGCGCAAGATGATCGATGCAAAACGTCAGAACCCGGGCGACGACATCCTTTCCGCCTTGATACATGCTGAAGACAATGGTGATCGCCTGAAGGACCAAGAGCTACTCGCCATGGTCTTCTTGCTGATCCTCGCCGGTTTCGAAACGACGACGCACCTGGTCTCGAATAGCGTGCGCACCT
>JASDVE010000362.1:0-10272 GCA_041891195.1 Myxococcota bacterium
ACCAATGACTGCGCCGTTCTTGGGAAAACTTCCCCTTCCTCGCCCGTACTGGACTGCGCCGCTTCGTCTCGAGCAGAACCCTCGGCTGCCGCTGCGTCTGTTTCAGCTTTGTTCCAGTCCGAAAACACTCCGAGGTTTCGTAGTAAACGGATCGTCAAGAAAATAACAATGACCAGCAGTACAGAGGCACTGTAGATATCTTCAAGAATTACAAAACAAATCGCGATCGAACAGAAGCACGCTGTCAACAAGTATAGGAACAACACCGCGCGAATGTGCGAGCCTTCGGTCCGTAACAGTTGGTGGTGCATGTGCATGCTGTCGGCCGAGAAGATACCTGTGCCGCTGCGTAGCCTGCGCACGATCGAGAGGATCGTATCCATCAAGGGGACTGCCAGCGCCATCAACGGGACCACGAACGGCAATACCGAGGCTCGGCGATAGCCCCCCATGTAGCCCTCCACCGCGAGCAGCGAAACCGAGAATCCGAGATAAAGGGCGCCGGTGTCCCCAAGAAAAATTCGCGCGGGCGGGAAGTTGTAGGGCAAGAACCCGAGCGCCCCACCGATGATCGCAGCGCCGTAAATCACACCGGGAACCTGATCGGCGGCCAGGCACACATACGTCATCGTGATGGCCATGATAATCGACACACCCGTCGCAAGTCCGTCGAGCCCGTCGATCAGGTTTACGGCGTTCGTCACCGCAACGATCCAGAAGATCGTGACTGCGTAAGAAACCCACCACACCAATTCAAAAGAATCGCCGGACACCGGGAATCGAAACGATTCGATGGCAAATCCTGCGTGGAACGCGATCGAAGCAGCCGCAATTTGCGCGATGAGTTTGGTCACCGCTCCCATCCCAAACCGATCGTCCAACGCACCCACCGCGAGGATCAGACCGCCACTGAACATGAAGCCGCGCATGCGATTATTGGGCAGGAAGTCGCCGTCGAAGAATAGGTCGACCGAAAGCAAGCCCGCCGTCACCCCCGCGGCCACCGCGAGACCACCCAGAAGTGGCATTTCGCCGCGCAAGCTTACTTTGCGCTCGTTCGGCCGGTCGATCACCTGCAGCCAGCGCGCAAGATGCGCGACCAGCGGCGTGCACAAAGCCGACACAATCATTGCCGTGGCGAGCGGTAGTAGAATTACCGAGAGCGACAAAATTTCCCCGTCAAACATTCCAAACGAGCAAGTCGCCCGATGGAACGTGACACGCTAGTAGTAGCCGTAACTTTCTCGGCTGATCTCTGCACCATTCAGGATCATCCCTAAGATTCGTCTGCGATCCAAGATATCCAGGACTGCTCCCACTTCTTCGCGCGGAGTCACGTCCGCGCGAACCACGACAACCACACCATCGCACAATCCGGTCACGATCTTCGAGTCCGGGAGGCCCAACGTCGCGGGAGTATCAAGAACAATTCGATCATAGGACTGTGACATCTCTTCGAGCAGAGTCCGCATTCGATCCGAGGCCAGAAGTTCAGATGGATTTTCCGGCTGCAAACGAACCACAAGAGCGTCGAGCCCGGTTCCTTCCGGGCGAACCACCGCTTCGGCAAGCGTGGTGCGGTCCAACAAAACTTCAGCGAGCCCAAACTTCGGGGAGACGCCGAGTGAACGATGCGCAGTCGGTCGTCGCATATCGCAATCAACAAGAAGAACGCGTTTCCCGAGCCCCATGGCCTCGACCACCGCCAGGTTGATTGCCGCGGTGCTCTTCCCCTCGCCGGGATTCGCGCTCGTCATGGCGACGGTACGAATCGGACGTTGTGCCGAGAGGGACTCGATGCGACCGCGCAACATTCGAAACTGCTCTGAGATATAAGACTCGGGGCGAAGGATGGCAATGCGTCGTTTGTTAAGCTCGCTGGAACCCTGAACAGGCGCGTCGCCGGCTCCCTTGGCTTTACGCTTGCGGCCCTTCGTCAAGCGGGACAACAGCCCCGCCTTTGTGGCCAGAGGAGCCGACTGTGGCGTCGTGTCCCAGTTCAGCGCGTCGACCGGTGCAGCCTTGTCGCCCGCGACCTTATGCCGACGTTCCTGCTCTGCCTTTTGTAGTGCTTCGTAGTTACCCATCGGTACTTCCCATTCGATCGCCCATCATGTCGTTTGTTCTCGCTCGGCGAAACAAACATTGGCGTCATCAAGCGTCAAATCACAACGCAGTGTTAACGAAAATAGCCCCAAAATCTTTTCTTGCGTTTCCCCGCCGCGGCATCTCCGCCCTGCGGTATCTCATCCAATGACAACGCCGACGCAACTTCGCGGATCAGCTTCCGGTCGATCGTCGGCAAGCCCCGGGCATAAGCCTGAAGGAGCGCACCGTCGCATACGTTATTGATGATTCGAGGGGTGCCACCTGAAAATAGATAGAGAGCCTTGAGCGCGCCGCGATTAAAGAGCGGCTTGCCTGTATAACCCGCCTTGGCCAAGCGTTCGTTCACGTAGTTGTTGAGTTCTTCGTTGTTGAATGGACGCAGGTGATGTCGCAATGCGATGCGTTGTCGCAACTGGCGCAGGTCGGAGCGAGCAAGCATCTCATTGAGTTCAGGTTGACCTACCAACATGATCTGAATCAGTTTCGAAGTGGGTGTTTCCAAGTTCGAAAGCAAACGAATTTCTTCGAGCATCTCGGGAGAGAGGTTTTGCGCTTCGTCGACGATCAAAAGCGTCGGCTCGTTATTGGCGAGGCGATCGATCAAGTACTCGTTGAAATGGATCAGGTACTCGGCCTTGCTCTGGCACTTGCGGTCAATTCCGAACTCTTGAAACAACACCTCAAAGAAGTCCAGGGGCGATAGCCTTGGATTGAAGATGAAGGCGGACGCGGTAGACGAATCGAGTTGTCCGAGGAGCGCATGCAAGAGTGTGGTCTTCCCAGTCCCTACCTCCCCCGTTAGCAACACAAACCCTTTGCCGGACTGCACCCCATAGACGAGCGTCGCCAAGCCTTCGCGATGCGCTTCTCCAAGAAAGAGAAACGAAGGGTCCGGCGTCATCTCGAAGGGACGCCTTACAAATCCGTAATGTTCGCAGTACATGAAATTAGCCGTTCTCTCGTTTCGTGTTCATCATTTATTCAATTGGGTTTCACGGACACAACTGGGGCTACGCCCAGTCGTCATTTACCTCAAAGCGGTACGCCTCAGTTTGAGAACCAGGAGCGCCATCCTCATCACCGCTAAACAGGCCACTCAACCAAGCGGGTGCGCCGTTGACAAGCACGTAGGTCCCGAGCCCGCCGAATATGCTGAACGCGGTCACCGCGACAAGCGCCATTGCACGAACCCTATTCGCACGCCTTTTGTCTTCGAGGTCATCGTCAAAACTGATAGCGGGGATCACCGCGAGAACCGGTATGCCGACGGACGACTGAAGATCGCGCTCTTGGTGGAACGAAGGATCAATACCTTCCGCAACGACACCGACAATCACACCCACCGTCAAACCGAAGACCAGCCCCAAAAGCAAAATAAGTGTGCGGTTCGGCGACGAAATTTCACGGGGCGCAACCGCCGACTCGAGAATTCGAAAGCGCTCACCCAACTGCCGACGCTCGAGGTCTGCCTGAACTGCGGCTTCAAGCCGCAAATTCGAGAAGCTCAACAGGCTGTTGGACAGCTGGCTGTGTTGTCGCTGGTAGGCGTCGAGTTGCTCGGCGACGCGCGGCGTCGCGGCAAGGTTGCCGCGAAGCACTTCGAGATTCTCTGCGATTCGCTCGACTTCTTGCTCGAGCGCCTCGACATGAAGTGCCGCGCGGTACTCTTCCGCCGCGGCACTTTGCTCCGCAAAGTTCATCACAACGAGTTCGTCGCCATCACTCGAATCTTTTAGTGCTTCTTCGGCTTCGAGCGCTTGCCGGTTCGATTCAATCTCGGCTTGCAAGCTGATCAAGTCGGGGTGGTGCTCGGTAAAGCCACGGGCGCGATATTCCTTCAGCTGTATTTCAAGCCCCTGGATTCGGCGAGACGGAGACAGTGCGTCTTCTCTCTCGTCCTCGCTGATCGCCTGCGCGGCACGAAACTGATGCTGCCAGAAGCTCAAATCGCTGCGGGCCAGGTCGAGTTGGCGCTGGGCGTATCGCATCTCGCTCAGATCTCGTTCGAGGGTACGTTGACTGTTCCCCAAGTTTTCAGGAAGGCTCGACTCGTTCTTTTCTTTGATCTCGGCCAAGAAACCATCGATTTCTTCGATTTGCGTGGCGAGTCGGTTTTCCTCGTTGGAAATAAATTCGAGACTCGTCTGCGTTGTCTTTACGCGATCGGAAATGTGCTCCTGGATAAAGTCATTGGCGAGCTTCTGCGCGACAGCGGCCGCCGTTTTGGCAGAGGTCGATGTAAAGAAGATCTGGAACGTATTGATCTCTGGGGGCGCCGCGTTACGCATGCCCCGGGTCAACTCGGGAAGCACTGGACGTACCGAGACATGGGTCCGCATTTCGTCGACGAGTTCTTGACGGGTCATCGTCTTCGATTCATCACCGAAAAGCTGCAGGTCTTCGATGATCTTAGAAAGCCGCGTGCGGCTCAAGATCTCGGCCGTCATGAGGTTCAAACGTTCGTTGAGATCAACACCCGAGGCGCCAGCCTCCACCAATCGCTCGTTAACCGATTGTGGTTCGACAAGCAAAATTGCGCTTGCGGAGTATTCATTGGGCAGTGCCATCGCAATCCAATAGACGACAAGGGTAATCGCGCCGGCGATCACACTCGCCAGATACCCTCTACGCTTGAGACCGCCCAACAGATCAACTTGAATTCCGGATTCATTCGTCATAGCAAAAACCCTATCTCCCTAAAACCGAAATGCATCGATGTTGTAGTCGAAACGCATGACCACTCGATAGCGGTCAGTCTTGTCCGCATTAGACGCCGCTTGCTTTGATTCTTGCCGCAAGTAATCAAATGTCACATGTGTCAGTAGCTCTGGCGAAATCCGATATGACGCCGTCGCCGCAGCACGCCACTGGTCCACTTCGTTGATATCGTTGTCCTGAATCACCTTCAGGATCGCCTTGCGTGTGTTCCATTCTGCGTTCACGCTGAGCACGAGCAGGCTTGTCACACCCCAATCTGCGCTAATTGCAACTTCATCAATTGTGAACGCGGTTGCACTCGACGCGAAATCACTGCTGCTTCTCTGATACGTAAGCGCCACCGATCCACGATCGATTTCCGCCGTCAACTCCGCGGAGGCGAAGTAATCGAGACTCGTCTCGCTGTCACGACCGTCACCATCCCGGTTCGACACCAACCAAGTCGGCCCGCCGCTGCCACTCATCACCAAAAGCGGACTGAACCGATGCTCGGCGTATACGAAGAATCCATAGTAATCGTTCTGGCTGTCGAAATCATTGTCGTTACTCCCGGCTGTGATGGATTGGCTACGCGCCAAAGCACCACCTCCCAAAGTAGTACTCGCGGAGATCGAATGATTGACGCCAACGCGTCCAGAGATCTGAGAGTTACTCGAAAGCTCTTTGTCCTCGCGATCCGTCAAGTTGTAACTCGCTTTCGTGGAGAGCCGTGTCCGCTGCGTCAGGCTGTACGCCACAGTCCCATCCAAGAAGTTGCGTAGGGTCTGTTTGTTGCTGCCAGTCGTATCGTCCGACGGGTTGTCGTCAAACTCTCGGTCCGCATCAAATTGAAGACTGAACGTGTCGCGCAAACCGATATTCCAGCGACTCGACGGACGAAAGTCACCATGAATTCCTAAGTTGTGATTAGAAGTGTCGCCGCGCCCGGACTCACTATATGTCGCATACCGAGGCGAATAAAATCCGCCCGTCTCGTACTTTGCGTCGGTCCGCTCGTATCGAAGAGACGGACCGATTTCGAAAGAAAACGATTCAATCTTGTTCTTTTCGACATTGCTGACATTGTCGTTGTACCGGGTAGACGAAGTCACGCCGAACCTGACTTCATTCTCCGCGCCCATAGCGGGAACACCCCCGACTGCCAGGAAGAGAGAGAGAATGATTAATTGCTTGGTGCGCACCATTCGCCCCTAGTTTCCAACCACAATGGTGTCACCGGCTTGAAGCACGATGTTTGAGTTCGGAGCCTTACCCGCCATATACGCGCCGTAATTGAACGAGTATTCCGTGATCCCGGTTCGCGTCTTGCGGAGGACCCGAATGTTATTCTTTTTAGCCCATACGGTGAAGCCACCCATCGTTGCGATCGCTTCAAGGACGCGCATTTCCTTCCGCAAGGGAAGCGAGCCGTTGCCCTGCACGCCTTCGCCCAGCAGATAGATCGCCTGCGAGTTCATCTCACGAACGCTCACTGTAACATCCGGGGCTGTAATATATTCTGAGAGCGCCTCGGTCAACACTTCTTTGAGTTCCTGCGGAGTCAACCCCTCTGCTTGCACATCGTCGAGCAGCGGGACCGATATCTTTCCGTCGGGACGCACCGGCGCGACAGTCGAGAGTTCGGGGTTCTTCCACACCGCGATGCCGAGCACGTCGGTCACACCGATCACGTAGACGCGGCGTTCACCGGGCACAGCCTCGGGTGGCGCCGGCGGAGGCGGTGCGGCGCACGCGAGCATCATGCTCGACAAAAGCGCCATAGCGATCGCCATGCGACAGCTACCAGCAAGATTCACTCGGAATATCGTCAATTCGGTCTTCACTTATCTTCCCTCACTCAAGCCGTTCTCTTTCATTTTGTACAGAAGTGCCTTGTAGCTGATCTGCAGACGCAGAGCGGCTTCCTTACGGTTCCATCGCGTTTGCTGAAGCACTTTGTCGATGACACGTTTTTCGGCGATCTGCGAAGCGCGTTTTGAGATCGCCTTGAGGTCGACGCCCTCAGAGAAGTCGACACCCAGCGCGTCGAGATCGAAGCCTGCGGTTTCGCCCTTGGTCGTTTCTTCGGGCTTCCCACGCATCGCAATTTCTTGCAGTACGGTTTGCTCGTTGCCAAGCACGACCATGCGCTTCACCATATTTTCGAGTTCGCGAACGTTGCCGGGCCAGTGGTATTCGTGCATCACTTTGACCGTAGAATCGGTCAGCTCGCCCAGGTCTTTTTTGTACTGATCGTTGTACTTCGTCAGAAAGTGGTCGACGAGGAGCGGAATCGCGTCGATCCGATCTCGCAGTGGCGGAAGATTTACCGTCACAACGTTGAGCCGGTAGTAGAGGTCCTCGCGGAAGCTGCCGTCTTTTACCGCCTCTTCAAGGTTGCGGTTTGTCGCAGCGATGATGCGCGTGTCGACACGAACGTCACTTTCGCCGCCGAGTCGCGAAAACTCACCGTCCTGCAAAACTTGAAGGAGCTTGGCCTGCAGACCAGGATGCATTTCGCTGATCTCATCGAGGAAGATCGTGCCGTGGTTTGCGTACTCAAATTTACCGAGCTTGCGGCGCAACGCACCTGTGAACGCACCTTTTTCGAAACCGAACAATTCACTTTCGAGCAATTCGCTCGGCAGCGCCGCGCAGTTTACTTTCACGAACGGATATGTGCGTCGCCCCGACAGACTGTAAAGGCCACGCGCGACAAGTTCCTTGCCCGTTCCACTTTCGCCGCGAATCAAAACCGTGATGTCGGTGTCCGCAACCTGTTCGATCATGTTGCGAACTTCGAGCATCTTTGGGTTGTCGCCGAACAAACCGAGTACGTCCGACTCGTTGCGCACGCGACCGCGAAGCTGTTCAACCTCTTCCTTGAGCGCGTGTTTTTCGAGCGCTTTTTGAAAGGCCAGTTCGAGTTCTTCCACTTCGAACGGCTTGCGCAAGAAGTCCGAAGCACCGAGTTTCATGGCCTCGACGATGGTTCGCGCCTGGCCATGACCACTCAACATCACCACGGGCACTTCGGGAATCCGCTGCTTGAGACGTCGAAGCGTTTCGAGTCCGTCCATGCCGGGCAAGACCGCGTCAAGCGTAATGATGTCTGGCTTGGATTCGTCGAGGGTAGCGAGTGCTTCTTCGCCATCTCCAACTGCCGTGACGCGGTAGCCAAGTCTTAGCGCGAGGGTTTCCAGGTAATCACGAACGCCGGGATCGTCGTCGATCACCAAAACTCTGAAACGTTCGACCATGACCAATCACTTCCTTCGTTGCTGCATTTGAATTGGGTTTCGCGAATTACAGCAGACCCAAAATTTTTCATTCGGCATCGCCTGGACATACCGTTCGTTCGAGAGACCGTTCTATTGCGCGCGGGGCGTCTACTAGTTCTGTTCGTGTTCCGTTCTTGTACCCTGAATAGGAAAAACAAATTCCTGTCGTGTGAAATGTTTTTCCCTATTCAGGAAACGAAATCACACATAGGAAGTTCGCTTCCCTTCTTCGGTAAACTGAGGGTAATGCTGTTCCCAAATCCGCGCCCTATCCCCACGGGGTCAATGTTCGTGCCGCTTTTCGCTGCGGGTCACCCGAAACGGCATAGTCGTGATCAAAAAAACAGCCAACATATCGGTACTTGCTAGCGCCAACCTGCGTGATTTCGTCGAGACCAGAAGCATTCGGCTACGCCGCTGCCGGGGCGGGGATACCTAGGGGAGAAGCTCCGCTCATGCTGCGTTAGATCATCTGACAGTGGCGAGGACGCGAGAGGGGCATGCTTCTTCGCAATGCCTCAGTGACCGCGTCCATTCGAAGGCCCAGAGTTACTTGATCAGACGAAAGGGATGCTCGCAGCGCACACGGGTTCGAGCCCGGTTGATCTTGCGTCATCGATTGTTCAGCTTCTTGTTGCCGCCCGCGGCGCATCGATTGACGCGGTAGCGCACCCCCCGATCCTCGAAGGCGTGCCGATCTGCTTCTTTCGGGTACGCCGCCTGGTCGCCGTAGAGCACAGCCTCTTCACGGTGAATCAGGTTCGGTAACTGCCTGATGTCGGCCCCGGCTGCATGCGTGGCCAATCTCCCTAGGAGGCAGGTACGGTGGCGCGGAAGAAGCTGCACGAACCACGAACCTGGTAGGCCCCGGAATCGGCCGAAACGACGACCGAAGATCCGCGGGCGACACGGAGCGCTTCTCCGTCCTCTCCCCATACGACTTCGCCCGCTCCCAAGCTGAAAAGCAAGATCTCGATGCTGCCGCTTGGGCCTGAAGTGTAATTGCCTTCAACATTGACCCGCGACAGTTCGAATTCCTTGGCTGGCGTAGCGTACGTCCGTTCTTCGCTTCGCTCGGGCGGCGGCTCAAGGACCTGCGCCTCGCCATGGGAGAACGTCAGCACGTCAAGCAATGCCGGGACGTCGACGTGACTGCGCGTTAAACCACAGCGAAGCACATTGTCGGAACTCGACATAATTTCAATGCCGCAGCCTTCGAGGTAGCAGTGAAGCTCGCCCGGTGGCAAGAACACGGCCTGCCCGGCTTCGAGGCGAATCACGTTGAGCAGCAACGGCGCAAGAACGCAAATGTCTTCGGGATAGCGTCTCGCTAGTTCGATCACCCATCTTCGCGCTGGATGCGCCGGCAATTCTGCACAGCGCCGAGCGACTTCGAATGCGATTCGCGCACGCGTCGGCGTGTTTTCCTCGAGGAGCGAAGAGAAAAATTTTCGAAGTCCTTCGGTCGTACCCCTCTGAAGATCAGTAAGCCGCGAGTTCAATTCAGTGATATCGAGTTCCGAGATCAGTGCGTGCATCTCAGCGAGGTCACGAAAGCCCAGCATGGCGTCGAAAGGAGTCAGCGCACATAGAAGCTCGGGCTTGGCGCGCGAGTCGCGAAAGCTTCGCGTGGGATCATGAATGCCTACTTCGGTTTTATCTTCGAGGGCAAAGCCAGCTTTCGCTTGCTCTTCATCTGGATGCGCCTGAAGAGACAAAGGCTCCCCGGCTGCGAGGATCTTAAACAGGAACGGGAGCTCCGCACCGAACTTCTCTACGGTGGCAGCACCGAGACGTGCTTCAGGTGCCTGTCGAATCCAATCGTTTAGAGGGACCCAAGTGCCATCGACCCGAACCTCGCCAGGTCCACCGGGATGAACCCCCATCCAGTATTCGGCCTGAGGGCCACCGGCAGGGTTTTCGAACCCGAAGAGCTGAGACAAAAGCGAACGCGAACCCCAAGGGTTGTTCCGGACGCACCCCCGAAGCTCAAGAATCCTCGGCATCGTAACCTCGCATGAATTTATTGCGAAACTACGCTGCACTCAAGGACTACTTCGCCTCGAGGCCAGTCTCGCGTATTTTCTGAAGGAGCGTCTTGTAGCTCACGTTCAGGAGCTTGGCCGCCTGTTTCCGGTTCCAACTCGTACGCACCAGGATGCGTTCAATCGTCTCGCGTTCGGCC
>JASDVE010000363.1:0-2365 GCA_041891195.1 Myxococcota bacterium
TCCCTCACGTGATGTTTGGCGGTTTGACCCACGAGCCAGCAGTGCGGCTTTGCGAGCGGCTCATTGCCCTCACTCCTGTGGGCCTCGACCGCGTTTTCTTGTGCGACTCGGGATCGATCGCAGTTGAAGTCGCGATCAAGATCGCCTTCCAGTACTGGCTTTCGAAGGGACGCCCCGAACGCAATCGTCTACTGACCGTTCGAGGCGGCTATCACGGTGACACGTTTGCAACGATGGCAGTGTGCGATCCAGTCAACGGCATGCACGACTTCTTTCAAGGCGTGCTGCCAGATCACTTCTTCGCCGAACGTCCGAGCTGTCGCTTCGACGAACCGTTCGAAGAACGTCATATCGCGGACCTCGAAGCAAGGCTGCAACAGCACGGTGATCAGATCGCGGGGGTCATCCTCGAGCCTGTCGTGCAAGGCGCAGGCGGCATGTGGTTCTACGCACCGGAATACCTGCGGCGACTACGCGCGCTTTGCGATGAACACGACGTCCTCTTGATCTTCGACGAAATCGCAACAGGCTTTGGACGAACGGGCGAGATGTTCGGCGCAGATCACGCCGGGGTGTCTCCCGATATTCTGAGTCTCGGCAAGTCACTGACTGGCGGCACGCTGACGTTGGCGGCGACACTCATGAGCGAACGCGTCAGCAGCACAATCGCCGAAGGTGAGCCGGGTGCGCTGATGCACGGCCCGACCTACATGGCGAACCCCCTCGCCTGCGCGGCCGCGCACGCGAGCCTCGACCTGCTTGAGACCACGCCGTGGCGTGATCGTGTGAAGACCCTCGAAGCCGGACTACGCATAGGCCTTGAACCCTGCCGCGAACTGGAGAACGTTTCCGATGTCCGCGTGCTTGGAGCGATCGGCGTCGTGGAACTCAAAGAGCCAGTCGACATGAGCTTGGTGCAACCCGCCTTCGTCGCGCATGGCGTGTGGGTGCGACCGTTCGGGCGGCTCGTCTATTTGATGCCGCCGTTCGTCACCGAGGCCGAGCAACTAGACCAGCTCACGAGTGCGGTCTGCGCTGTCGTTCGAGGCTGAAACCCGCCTGAGGTCGCCCTCAATATCGTTTTTGTCCCTCCCATATCCACGCTTTCCCCCGCGCTCGTTAATTTGACACCGTAAATTTTACGACGTACGATAATGATATGCCGAGAGCCGCCCTATCTCAGAGCGAAGTCGACGACTTCCGCGAAAGCTTGTGCGACACCGCGACGCGGCTCTTTGCCGAGCGCGGCTACGAGGGTGTCACGATGCGCGCCCTGGCGACCAGCCTTGGCTGCAGCCCAATGACCCCGTACCGCTACTTTAAAAACAAGGCTGAGATCTTCGACGCCGTTCGCTCCGCAGGCTTCGCTCGCTTCGCCGACGCCCTCGAAGATTCAGTGCGCGGGCAAACTGATCACGTAGAGATCATGCACACCCTTTGTCGCGCATACGTTCAATTCGCAACGACGGAGCCCCACGCCTACCGCATCATGTTTGAACTCAACCAGCCCGCCAGCATTCGCATTGACGACTTGCGCAGCTGGAAGGTGATCCACGGCGCGGTGTCCGCTGCGATCGCCGACGGTCTGATCACGGGCCACCCAGACATCGTTGCGCACCTGCTTTGGTCCGGCATACACGGTCAGGTGGCACTTCACCTTTCAGGACATTTGAACTTGGGGGTCGATCTCGACCAACTCGTCCAAGCGTTTCTCTCTCGGGAACTCAGCAGCTTCAATATTTAGTTTGCTCACTCCATTTTCATTCCGCGCCATCCCGCACAAAACGCGGAAACCTAAAAGGAACACATGATGAATCAACAACAGAATGATCTCCTGGCGTCCGTTACGAGGCCGAACCCGGTCGAAACCGAATACACCTTTTCAAGGATCGAAGGCGAGATCCCGCGAGAGCTCAACGGAACCCTCTACCGAAACGGCCCCAATCAAAAGACCGAACCCGCCGCCGGCTATTCGGCCATGCATCTTTTCGACGGCGATGCCTTGATCCACGCCATCACGTTTGATGACGGCAAAGCGCGCTACCGCGGACGCTACGCGCAGACCGACAGCTTCAAGCGTGAGCAAGAAGAAGGTGAATTCGTCACGGGCAGCCTCAACTTCGCCCCAGATCGGTTGATCGAAAATCCGCCCCCCTTCGTAGCTCCGAACACCAACGTTGTGCCCCACGGCGGCCGACTCTTTGCTCTCGTCGAAAACGCCCCACCTTTCGAAATGGACCCCAAGACCCTCGATTCGAAGGGTTCGTGGGACTACGACGGCAAGATGCTCGGAATGTCCACTACCGCACACCCGAAGATCGATCAAAAAACACGAAAAATAAATAAACGTCCAGAAGTTGGGACA